>DQCH01000073.1 GCA_003545155.1 Candidatus Acetothermia bacterium | reverse complement strand
CGGCCGCAACGTAGAGTGGGCAGAAGCCGCAGTGCGCGAGTCGAGCTCGCTCACCGCCTCGGAGGCCCTTGCCCAGGGGGTAATCGATCTGGTTGTCGCTGACTTCGATGAACTGCTGGAGCGCCTCGATGGCTACACCCTCGCCGACGGCCGTGTGCTACAGACAGCTGGGCTGCCCGTGAAAGAGGTAAAACCAAGCTTGCGCGAGCGGCTCCTGGGTTATCTCGCTGATCCCAACATCGTCTATGTGCTGTTTATCCTCGGCCTCTACGGATTGATCTACGAGTTCTTCCACCCGGGGATCGGCTTTGGCCTCGCCGCCGGCGGGATCTGCCTTGTTCTCGCCTTCCTCGGGTTGCAGATCCTCCCAGTAAACGTTGTTGGGGTCGCACTTGTCCTGTTTGGAGTCGTGCTGATGGTCCTAGACGCATTCACGCCGACAAACGGGATCCTGACCACTGGTGGGGTGGTTTCACTCCTCGTCGGTTCGTTCACCTTGTTCAACATCCACAACCGGGCGATCGGCCTTTCCTGGTCGACGATCCTCCTCACTGTGGGAACAATGACCGCTCTGTTTGTGTTCATCATCTCCAAGGGACTCCTAATCCAGCGCAGGCAACCGGTCACTGGAAAGAGTGGAATGATAGGGGCAATCGGGAACGCCCGCAGCGACCTCGATCCCGATGGAAAGGTGTTCATCAAGGGTGAGTACTGGGAGGCTCGCTCCCTCGAAGGGCGGATCCACGCCGGTGACCCAGTTGTCGTTGAACGCCTCGAAGGACGCACACTCCTTGTCCACCGGAAACGATGATCATTCGGGCAAGGAAGGTCGTCTTGGGTCAAGTATAATTCTTATAAAAGGAAAGTTAAATTTTCCTTCCCTGTCGCGCGGGAAAGGAGGAGAGAATGCGACAGATCGCAGTTCCCATCGCCTTTATCACGCTGATCGGCCTGTTAGCTGGGATGTTGTTTATCTTGGTGCAAATCAACCGTCAAGGCCTCACCATAAACATTAAAGGGCAGGTTGAGCTGGCAGATGCCACTACAGGCGTAATGGGCAAGGTCAGCCTAGTCATGGAAGAACCCGTGAACCTGATTGCCACAGGCCCGGATAAGGAGGCAATACCAGCAAACCTTTCGGTTGCGCCCTGCCCTGAGTGCGGGGGAAGCATGGTCCCGGTTCGTTGGTACCCACTGAGCGGGGAGATCGAGTGGCGTTGCCTTGAGTGTGGCTACACAAGTAAAACACCGTAAACGCCTTGATAAATCAAGGGCAAACCTCCGACTCCTCCTGATCGTCCTTAGGAAGAGCCAAGCGATCTAGAAAGAGTGAAAACTCAAGTGCTTTCCGGCCAGAGGAGAGTCCCTCTACTCGTCAAGGCGTCTTCCTTCTTCCCACAAGAGACGGAAGAGCTGCTCATAAGGAGCAGCAACGAGTGGAAGACCGATGAGGGCAAGGTCGACCTCGTTGTTCTTCTCCAAGGCATAGTAATTCCAATTCGTCGAGCCCAGAAGAACAGTCTCTTCATCTATAATTACCAGCTTGCAGTGGGTGGTCTCTGAGGGATCGTCAAGGTGGATCCCTACCCCATGTAAGTGCAGGTAAAGCGCTGCTTCCAGATTCTCCTCGGCCGAGCCAGGATAGAAAGCACAGTCATCGATAAGGACCTTAACATCTAGCCCGCGAGCGGCCGCATCGACCAAGGCGTGCAGGATTTCGTTTGAAAGGCTTCCTTTGTACTGCGGATAGTAGGAAATCCGGTACATCACGACATGGATTGAGCGTTTCGCTTGACGAAGCAGATCCAGGAGGACGTACGCGTAGTTTTTGGTATCCACAGCCTCGGGAATCGGAATGAGGAGCGGCCCCTCTGCGGAAAGTGATGACAGATCGAGCCTAACTCCACCCGGAGGGAGATTTCCCCTCCACAACCTGTCAAAGTATGTCGCAAACACTTCCCCCACCTGCGCGTCTTGCACCTTCACGTTTGCCTGTTCCTGATCGGTGAAAGCGTAGTGGTTCCAGTTTGAAGAACCGAGGATTACCACCCGCCGATCGACGACCACCAGCTTGGCGTGGGTAGTAACTGCGGGATCATCGAAGCGAGCCTCGATCCCATGTACCTTAAGAAATTCAATTGTCGGCCGGTTCTTTTCAGTGATCGAGGTAGACCATTCGCTCTCATCGAGAAGGACGCGTACCCGTACTCCGCGGGAGGCCGCTGCGAGCAGCTCATCCCACAGGGGTACCTGGTCAAGCTGGGCGTTTGAGAGCAAAAGGTCGATCGACTCCTTTGCCGCGGCGAACGCCTCTTTGACGCAACAGCAATAGATGTTCTCCCCCGGTCGATCGATCACAGGGTATACGAGTGTCTGGGCGATGAGGCCTGCCCCAACCGCGAGTAAAACGAGAAAAAAGAAAGCAGTCTCTCCGATAATCCGCCATTGCAGCCATCGTTTCATCTGTGCTACAATTCTAATATCAGGAGGGAGAGATGGTCAAAGAACTCGATGCAACAAAGCTTCGCTACACATGTGATCCCTTAAAATTTGACTTTGAGACGAGTGCTGAACTTGAGCCCCTCGACCACATCATCGGTCAAAAGCGGGCAATCGCGGCACTCAAACTCGGTTTGGGAATCAAAGACGCCAAGAATCGCTACAACATCTACGTGGCCGGCGGGCCAGGAACTGGGAAGATGTCCGCAGTAGAGTACTTTTTAAGCCACGTGAGCAAAGATGAGCCCAGGCCTCCAGACCTCTGCTACGTACACAACTTCGACAATCCCTACAGCCCTCGCTACCTGGAGCTCCCCGCCGGCATGGGATGCCAGTTGCGTACAGACATGGAACACCTGATCGTGCGGCTCAAGCGCGACATCCCCAAGGTCTTCGCGTCGGACGAGTTCAAGGCACGCAGCAAGAAGATCAACGAGCGACACAGCGAAAAACGAGCAAAGCTTTTAGAGGAGATGGAGACAAAGTCACGCGAGCATGGCTTCGCAATCCAGCGCACCCCGATCGGGATCAACACCCTCCCGCTGCACAAGAAGGGCGAACCGCTCAGCCAGGAAGAGTACGCGGCCCTCTCCGAGGAGGAGCGCGCGAAGATCCTTGAGCGACAAGGTGAAGTACAGACCCTTATCCAAGAGAGCCTGCAGGAGATCACGCGTGTGGAAGAGGAGCGGGAAGAAGAGATCAAAAAACTGGCCAAAGAAGCTGTTCTGTTCATGATCGAGCCGCACTTCAACCAACTGAAGGGCCGCTACGGTGAGCTCGACAAAGTGGCCACCTTCCTCGAGAGCGTTAAGGCCGACATCGTTGAGCACCTGGAGGGGTTCAAAGGTGGAGGTAACCAAGGGACCAAGAAGGTGTCTTTCCCGTTTCCTATCCCCCAGGCCGATCCATTCAAGCGCTACTACGTTAACGTCCTGGTTGACAACTCGCCGACTGAGGGCGCTCCAGTGATTGTTGAGCAGAATGCAACCTACACCAATCTGTTCGGCTCGATCGAACGGCGTGTGCAGATGGGGGTCGCCATCACCGACTTCTCCATGATCAAGCCAGGCTCACTCCATCGGGCCAACGGAGGCTACCTGGTCCTAAACGCGAACAACCTCTTTCGCGTCGGCCTGAGTTGGGAGGCACTAAAGATTGCGATCAAGCGACGGGAGATCAGAATTGAGGACCCGTTGCAGATGCTCGGCTATTCTACGACCGAGGGGTTGAAGCCGGAGCCAATCCCGTTCCGGATGAAAGTGATCATAATCGGTAGTCCCCAGATCTATGAACTCTTACACTACTACGATGAGGACTTCCCTAAGTTGTTTTCCGTCAAGAGCGACTTCGGAACGGAGATGGATCGTACCCCTGAGCATGAGCAGGAGATCGCGCGCTTCTTACGCGCCCGTTGTCAGGAGGATGAAAGCCTGCTCCCGTTCGACGCTAACGGTGTGGCAAAGATCGTCGAGTACTCCTCAGAGCTCGCTTGTGATCAGAAGAAGCTCTCCTGCCAATTCGGGAATCTAACCTCGATCGTCAAGGAGGCCTCCTATTGGGCACGCATCGAGGAATCGTCATACGTCACCGGCGAACACGTCCGCCGTGCGCTCAAGGAGCGTGACGATCGACGCAACCGGATCGAGGAAAAGATACGCGAGATGATCGCCCGCGACCAGATCCTGGTCGATACCGAAGGGGCGAAGACCGGACAGGTAAACGGACTGGCTATCCTGCAATTTGGAAACTACGCCTTCGGAAAGCCATCGCGGATCACGGCGACGGTCCATACCGGCAAAGGTGGGATCGTCGACATTGAGCGCGAGGCCGAGCTCGGCGGGCATACTCACACCAAAGGAATCATGATCCTAAAAGGGTTCCTCGGCGAGCGGTTCGCCAGGGAGAAACCCTTGAGCCTCTCTGCCAGCCTCGCCTTCGAGCAAAGCTACTCGATGATCGATGGAGACAGTGCATCTAGCACTGAGCTGTACGCTCTTCTCTCCAGCTTGGCCAACCTTCCGATCAAACAGGGAATTGCAGTCACCGGCTCGGTCAACCAGAAGGGAGAGATTCAACCGATCGGCGGGGTGAACGAGAAGGTTGAGGGGTTCTTCAAGGTCTGCCAGGCAAAGGGATCAACAGGGGAACAAGGGGTGTTGATCCCTGTGCAGAACGTCGATAACCTGATGCTCTCCGAGGAGGTTGTTGAGACCGTTGACAAGGGGGAGTTTCATATCTATCCCGTGTCCACCGTGGAAGAGGGGGTTGAGATCTTGACCGGTGCCCCTGCCGGAACTCTGAAAGCAGACGGCACCTTCCCGGAAGGGACGGTCTTTGCCCGCATCGCTACGCGCCTGGAGCAAATCCGCGAAGTGCTGAAGGAAGAGGCGGAAAAGGAAGAAGAAAAGGAAAAATCCGCCTAACGCCCTTCCACTCAACGCACGCCTTTAAGCTGCGCCACGAGCCGCTCCTCTGTAGCAGGCGCTTCCTACCACGGCACCGCAGGGAAATCTGATCCGCTCTTGCTTCCGCCGGAACCGTCGCTTTCCTTATAGCTTTGCTCCTTGCCTTCGAGAGTTCTCTTGCGTGGGAGGCCAGGCTTAACTGAGCGAGTCTCGCGTCCTGCTGACCGCTGACTCCCATTGGAAGAAGATCCCCCATCTTCATCGTGGCTCTCGATCGATCCTTGCGGTCGTTGGCGATCCCTCAGGCAGTGAGACGTTTCTTCTCCTCCTTTCCAGTGAGGCAGTACGCGAACTTGACCAACGATGTGATCGGTACCATAATGTTTTAATGAAGTTATCAAGAAGACTGCCATACTGCGACCGTGTAGAGGGGTTGCTATGGATACCACATGGAGCCCAATAGAAACGGAGGAACACTAATGCAAGACACGGCTTTCAAGTACAAGCTGGAGGTCCAAGAGGGCGGCAAAGTGGAACTGAGCGTTCCCTTGCCCAAGGGCACGCGGGTCGCTGTGTTTGTTATGGAAGAAAGCGAAGACGACTTCAGTGATCTTGTGTTGGCTGCCCAGAGCAGTCTTAACTTCTGGAACAATCCAATTGACGATGAAATCTGGAACAATGCCTAATTAATGGGTTCTTCGCTATCTGGTGTGGATAATCAGCCAGGGGGCATCGGAACTGGCCTGCTCTCGTGAATCAAGCCCTTCTCCCCCTGAGGAAACCAGGAAAGCAGGAAAAAGTCCGTTTTATTGTGCGACAACCCCCAAAGGCCCATTCTCATGAGAAGCCCCTTTTCCTCGCAAAGACGCCAAGACGCAGAGGGTTCCTAGTCTTTCCCCCTCTTGTTCGTGATTCTTCCTGCATTCCTGGTCTCCTCAGCATTAGGCACTTGCCGCTGGTCGTAGCCAGGTTCAACTTCAAGACAGGAAGCCAAGAAAGACACAGGTTTTCTGTATCTTCCATTTTCTCCGTCCTTTGCGTTCTTAGCGCCTTTGCGAGAGTCTCGTCGTTTCAGCCTTTCTCTTAAGTTACCCACTCGAAACAGCGAGGAATCAATCAACGTGATATCGTCCTTGTTCCGATTCCGTTCACTGACCTGACATCAAAGCGCCGCCGGCCCGTTGTTGTAATCTCCAATGGCAAGTACAACCAACCATAATACAGACGACGTAGTCGTGGTAGCGATGACGTCGAATCTTAAAGCAGCGGACTACAGCTTTACCATTACCTCTGCGGATTTGGCTATCGGCTCTCTCAAGCGGCCAAGTCGAGTCCGAGTGGATAGGATCTACACGTTGGCCCAGTCCATCGTAGCAAAGAAGTTTGGGCAGATAAGCGAAGCAGCCTTCGATAAAATTCGCCAATTACTGAATGAACTTGTAGAGAATAAGCAATAAGAAGGGCTGCTTACAAGCAACTGGGAAAAAGCGCGGGATTATCCTTTTTCCCGGTAATTGATTACTGCACCGACAACCCCGCCGCTGGGGCCTTCCACCACCTACAAGTAGGCGAATCCCATCCGCTCTTGCTTTCCCCGGAGCCTCCTTTCTCCGAATGAGGGCAGGATGCCCGACCATGATCATCTGTCTATCCCGCAGGGTAACCCTCTACCTCTACCTCTACCCTAACTCTAGACGTGTAATGATTCGGGTTCACTACCTTTCAGCTTACCGCATTCGCTGATAGCCCTGTCTGTGGAGTTGGCTCTCTCTAGTTGACCGGCCCCTCCATCCTCGGTTAAACTCCAGTTGTAATTATCAACAATTACGCTGAGGAGGGAGCGCTATGGTAATGAAGACAGTGCAAGTTCGGCTTACCCCGGAACAGCTCAAATCCATCGATCGCCAGGTCCAAGCTGGCGAGTACCAGAGTCGTTCCGAGGCCATCCGCGACTACATCCGCAAGGCGGAGCTCTTCGAGGCCTTAGTGGCCTTCCGCCGCCTGGCAGAGAAGGCGTACCTCACTGAGGAGGAGATCTGGCAGGACTCCGAAGCGATTCGCAAAGCCCTCTATAAAGAGATGTTTGCTGAGGCCTGATGAAGCTTCTGTTGGACACCAACGTCCTCTTCTCCGCCCTGGGGTTCAGGGGCACGGTTGGCTGGCTCCTTGAGGTCATCGTTCATCAAGGGCATACGCTGGTGACCAGCGAGTACCTCCTCGAGGAGTTGCGACAGAAGATCCGGGAGAAATTCCAGGGAGACCAGAAAGAGGCGGCTCTAGATCTTCTGCTGTTCATCCTGAGTCGCATCCCGCTCGACGTGAAGAAGGCAGGCCAATACCGGCAGAATCTCCCCAGGGCTTTGGAAGTCGTGCCGGAACAGGACGCCCCTATCTTGGCGGTCGCCTTGCTTGAGGATGTGGATTACCTGGTCACAGGGGACAAGCACTTTTTAGAGAGCAAAGAGGTGAAAGCGTTATTGGGGGAGAGGCTGAAGTCTCCTCGGGAGATGCTGGCGCTGCTGGGAGACTGCGATCTGTAAGCTTAGCCTGGCCTGAGTTTATGCATCTGCAGGCAAGCTGTCTAGCAGGATAATAGTGTACAGATCGGAAATCTCCATTGTGCGTATTCCCTGCTTTTTTAATACCAATCGCGAATAATATGCCCATAGACAGCAAGGCCCTTGACTTTTTCTTGGCGATGTGGCCCGATAATGGATCATCTGTCTATCCTGCTAGGGCAACCCTCCACCTCTACCTTGCTCTAGACGCGAACGATTCAGGTTCACTAACTCTCA
>DQCH01000008.1:13362-16597 GCA_003545155.1 Candidatus Acetothermia bacterium | reverse complement strand
GGTGAAGGAGCTCATTTCCCGCTGATTTCACATCATCCGACAATAGTCCCATAATCCGATTTGTGTGCCCCAAGTCAGGAGTGGTAGGAATCAAAAAAAGACGCGTTCCCAACCCCACCTGGAAGTGCGGATTCCGCTTCTGGAGAAGGGACAATCCTCGTCCGATCCACGACCCAGGAGTTCCACAAGGAACGACAGAACGAGAAGAAGATTGCTCTCTACTCACAGGTGATACAGAACGAGGGAGCAGGTCACTAATTTCAGTAGGTGCGATCGTGCTATACTTCTCCGTCAGAGCCGCTACGGCGGCAGATCCTGACCCTTGGGGATGAAGGGAGTAACGATGCGCGGTCTTGAGGGCAAGAGGGTGTTGATCACAGGCGGTGCGGGCGGCATCGGGGCGGCGACCGCGAGGAGATTCCTCGCTGAGGGAGCGAAGGTCGTCGCGCTTGACTGCGACGAAGGGAAGCTTTCTGTCCTAGAGGAAGAGCTACCCGGGCTCGCCGGGACGATAACGGCCGATGTCTCCCAATGCGAGTCAGTACAGACTGCGTTTGAAAAGCTCGATCGACTATGGAGCGGACTTGACGTCTTGGTCAACAACGCTGGGATAAGCATCCGCCACCCGTTCATGGAGATCAGCGCACAGGAGTGGCGGCGCGTCCTCGCCGTTGATCTTGACGGGATCTTCTTTGTCGCGCAGCAGGCGGCACGCCGTATGCTGGCCGGCGATGGCGGGGCCATCTTGAACATGGGATCGACTAACGGTCTTGTCGGGTATCCCTTCTACGCTGACTACAACGCTGCCAAGGCTGGTGTGATCGAGCTGACGCGTTCGATGGCGTTAGAGCTTGCTCCCAAGGTGCGGGTGAATGCGGTCTGTCCGGGGTTCATTCTCACACCGATGCAAAAGGCCGAGTACACACAGGCCATGCTGGATGCCTTCGCCAGCAAGGTGCCCTTGAAACGAGTTGGACGCCCTGAGGAAGTGGCAGCCCTGTTTGCCTTCCTCGCCTCTGAGGAGGCGTCGTTCATCACCGGCCAGTGCTTCGTGATTGACGGGGGAGAAATCGCCGGTGGGCTCGCCAGCCGCTAGCAGGATCAGCGCGGAGTGGGGTGATCGGGTCTAGCATTGAATTTGTACAGTGACGGGTAGACCATGATCAAGTAGAATGTCTACTTGACGGGGGTGTGGGGTCAGCAGGCGTTCACGTGCTGCTCTCTCTGGAAATGCCGTCCCCGTATCCTGTCTCATCCCGTGCAGCTATCAGGGAGGTACACATCCAGAAGGGGATCGGCGAGGTCCCGCTGATAGCCGCCCACGCCGCCGTCTCCTGCGTCGTTGCTCATGCATTATCCACCGACGTCAAGAGCTACCCCACCCGATCGGGTAAAGGAGCTTGTATAGAGGAGCATTCGTGGGCGTAAGCCGGTTGATCAACCCGTTGTAAGCTGTGGCTAGGGGGAGTCAGCAGAATGTGGTGTTGGAATGCAAAACGCGATCCTGACCGTACTGACCGTACACTTCAGCCCTTCTCGGGATCATCCACTTTGGGCTCGAAGTATCGCGAGTACTTCTTCTGATACCCCCGCCAAGTGATTGCCCACTTCTCTGGGTCATCCAGGTAGGAGTGATCGTCCATCTTGTCGATTGTGCTGTTGTAGGGAGCTCCCTTGACAAGGTCCGGATCCTCATAGGCCTCATGTGCGATCCGTTCGAGGATTGAGACGTAGGTATCAAGCTCGATCTTAGAATAAGACTCGGTCGGCTCCAGAGTGACCGGTTGAGGAACGACCCACGGTTCGTGGCTCATCCAGTAGTGCCCACCGAAGTCGGCAACGCGACGCTGGATGTCCGTGGTTTGAACCCCCGTCTCCTTCGCCAATTCTTCCCAACTGTAGCGCACCTGCTCCAACCGATGTTTCCCCGGGGCAAAGGGGGCATCCACACCCTTGATCTTGAGCATCTTGTGCAGCAGGTAGTTGTTGTTGAGCACGGCGACGCGGGCCACTTGGCGCAGTCCCTCCGCTCCCAGGCTCATGATCCATGCGTAGGCGCGCACGACCGCCGGGATGACTCCGTAGTAGTCCTTTACCTTCCCGATTGTGTGGTCAATGTCGTAGTCTAGAAAGTACCTGTCGTTTTTCTCGTCATAGCCGATCAACGGCACAGGGAGGAACGGTGCAAGCTCATCGGTCACCCCAATCGCCCCGCTCCCCGGCCCACCGCAGCCGTGCGGAGAGGAGAACGTCTTGTGCAGGTTGAAGAAAGACATATCAAACCCGGCCTCCTTGGCACGGGTGATCCCGAGGATACCGTTGGCGTTTGCCTGATCGTAGCCGCACAGTCCGCCCGCGGCGTGCACCAGATCGGTGAACTGCCGGATGTGGGGATTGAAGATCCCTGTGTCCTCGGGGTTGGTGATGAACAGGGCAGCGGTCCGCTCGGAGACTACTTTTTCAAGCGATGACCGCCTCACAAATCCATCTTCCTCCGCCGGGACAATGATCACCTTATACCCCTTGAGGCGCGGGACAGCGGCATCGGACGGGTGGGAAAAGAGGGTAGTGACGATCTCATCGCGCTTTTCCCCCTTTTCCTCGAAGTAGGCGCGAACCATGCTCGCCATGGTGTAGATCGCGTGTGACCCACCGCCCGGTTGGAGGGAGAAACGGTCGAGTCCGGAGATCTCACGCATGAACTTATCGAGACGATAGACAATCTCCAGCACCCCCTGCACGGTCCTCTCATCCTGCAGTGGATGAAGGTCGGCGATCTTGGGGGTGGTGATGAAGGCCTCGTTGATCGGTGGGTTGTACTTCATGGTACACGTTCCCTGCCCGACGTCGATGTTCAGGTCGCGTCCGAGCGTCTCCTGCGCCAAGCGCAGGTAGTGTTGTAGCACGCGTGACTGTCCCATTTCAGGCAGGTTCGCTGCGCTCTTGCGACGCATCCCCTCAGGAATGTGCGAGATGACGTCTCCCACGCGATTCCTGATCTCCGCTTCCGCCGCGGGGACGAGGATTCCCCTCTCTCCCAGCGATGTGAGGTCATAGATGATCGGCTCGTTCCAGCGTGCCTGGTGAAAACCCGTCTCTTTCCCGCTCATCTTCCCTCCACGACTTGCCGCACACTACGTACTAACCGATCGATATCATCTTTCGTGTGAACCTCTGTCACCGAAAACAGGAGGCTCTCCCCCAGCTCGGGGAAGTCCTTCGAGAGATCGATCCC
>DQCH01000008.1:13042-13241 GCA_003545155.1 Candidatus Acetothermia bacterium | reverse complement strand
ACCGCTGTATATGTCGAACGCTCCATAATCGTCTGTCCCACATCGCGCATCCCCTGCGGCCCAAGAAGGGCTAGATAGACACCGGCAGTGATCCCCCACAGCGCAGCCATCGTCCCCACGTACTCCTTGGAGTCCTCTCTTCTTGCAAACGACGTTCGCTCCCAGGCGACATCGCCGAAACCCCACGCCCGGTCGACCG
>DQCH01000008.1:11565-12894 GCA_003545155.1 Candidatus Acetothermia bacterium | reverse complement strand
ACGAGCAATGCCCCGTTGTCGTGCGTCAGTCCTGCTATCTCCTCCGCGTTCGTCTCGATCACGCCGAGGAAGGATGGGTTCTCCAGGTAGATGCCCGCGACATGTTTCGACATCTTCTGTTTCAGATCCGATATATCAAGGAGGCCGGAGCGTTTGTCGTAATCGACCGTGAGCACGTCGATCTGCGGATGGCAGTAGTTGCGGATGATCGAGGCGCGATCCGGGTTGAGCGAGCGCGGGATAATAACGGTGTTACGGCCCGTAATGCGACAGGCCATGCGTAGCGCCGACGCGGCCGCCTGCGAACCATCGTAGGTGGGAACGCTGACCACATCACAATCGACGAGTTCCCCCAGCATGCTCGCGTACTCGAACAGCGCCTGGAAGCGGCCGTGATCCTCGTACGGCTCGCCGGCGTAGGCGGTGAGAAACTCTGAGCGGCTGTTGATCACATCGCAGATGGCGGGAACGTAGTGCGACGCGCACCCGCCACCGAGGAAGGAGAGCTTCTCGCTCGTAGGGGTGTTCTTCGCCAGAAGCCCGTTCATGTAACGACGCAGAGAGTACTCATCCGGATAACCGCGAGGGATATCGAGTTTTCTCCTAAACAGCAGTTCGTCTGGGATCAGCTCATACAGCTCATCGATGTCCTTGGCTCCGATTTCCGCCAGCATCTCTTCCTGCACACTGGGAACGGAGTTTGGAATGTAGGGATGCACAGTTCTGTCTTTATCCATCGATCCTCCTTATGCCAGTCCGCCGCCATCGACAACGACGATCGCTCCAGTAACCCAAGGCGACAGGTCACTCACCAAGAAGTAGACCGCCTTGGCGATATCAAGCGGCTCCCCCAACCGGGCAAGCGGGCGATCCGCCGCCTCGGCAAGGAACTCCTTCTCATCCGCCCCCAACTGGACTACCTCGCTCCTCAACAGCGGAGTATCGACATCTCCCGGGCAAACACAGTTAACCCTTATCTTCTGTGGCCCATGATCGATCGCCATCGCCCGCGTGAGGTTCACCACCCCGCCCTTGGCCGCGCAGTAAGCCGCTGCTTGTGGACCGCCCTTCAATCCCCAACCGGAGCCGATGTTGACGATCGCCCCACCGTTTCGTTCCATGATCGGGATAGCGTACTTGGACATGAGATAGGTCCCCTTGAGCGAGACATCGAGGACCAGATCCCATTCTTCTTCCTCAAGATCGACCACGCTCTTGCGACGGATGACACCGGCGCTGTTGACCAGGATGTCGATCCGTCCGAATCTACCTGCCACTTCCTCAACCGCGCGGCGACAATCGGCACTCGATGAGACATCGCCGCGAATG
>DQCH01000008.1:0-11497 GCA_003545155.1 Candidatus Acetothermia bacterium | reverse complement strand
GACATCGATGATCACTACCTGCGCCCCAGCTTCAGCCAAGTAGCGCGCACAGCCAAGGCCGATCCCCGATCCCCCTCCGGTGATCACCGCCACCTTCCCCACAAGATCCCGCTTTTCTGTCATCTATTTGATCTCCTCAACAGAAACTGTTTTTCTGTCGAAATGTAGTCTTGCTAGCTTCTTCTGTCAAGGCCCCTCCTCACTGAGCTATAGCACAGAAAAGAACCCCGCAGCAAGCTGCAGGGTCACTAAGCGGAGCTGGCCCTTATGTTGCAGTACTCTCCGATAAGTGCTTGGCTAACGGTAAGGGGCACCGCATCAACCTCAGTGGAGAGTGACGAACAAAGGTTCCCTTAATAGCCTCCCACACCGCTGTCTCCCGCGCGGTGGCCCACGCGCTCGGCGCGGCGGTCAATGCCTACCCACTTTCTCCAGAGCGAGTAAAAGGGTCTGTAGCCTACAGGTAGTTCTGAACGATCACCATGATCAGCCGGATGAGGATGAGAGCCCAGCCGGCGATTACCACGATCCAAACGAGCTTCTTGGCGATCGTCGCTACGGCGAGGAAGATCGTGAGAATAGCGAGGAGACCGATCGGATCTACCAGCTCACTCGGAACCGGCATCGAGGGAAGGATCGTTGCCACCAACCGAACGATCCCTTGCCCAATCAGGTGACCCAGGCTGTAGATAAACGCGAGCAGCTGATCAATGATCTCCTGCGCTGAAGAGACGTCCGGTGTCCCCTCGGTCGACTGAGCCATACAAGGGACCCCAAAAGCGAGGAGGAAGCCTCCTGCAAGGAGCGTTTTTTTGATAAAGGGAAGTCGGGGGAGGCTAAAGCCTCCCCCGCTTGCCCTACAGTCCAAGGAGCGCAAAGAGGGCGGAGAAGTCGACATCTCCCTGCAAAACTTCGTCCAGTGTCGTCACCCCGAGCATCCCGATGATGGTGTTAAAGAAGTTCGCAATCGCCTCAGCCGGAGCGGCCATGATGATCGGCATGAGTGACTCTTGAAGCGACATCCCCAGGGATTCCTCGAGTGCGCCGAAAAATTCCGCATTGGTGGCAAAGAATTGCTCAAACGCTGCCGCCAGTAGTTCCGGATTCGCCTCCCGCATATGCACAATTCCCTCTCCCAGAAGCCACCCCAGCATCTCCACCGTCGTGAAGTAAGGCGTGCCGGTTGGGCGCTCCCCAGCCATCCACATAATGAGGATGGGCCTGGCCTCTACCGGCTCCCAGTCGAGTTCTACCGTTCCGCTAGCGACCAGTCCCCCACCAGCGAAGTCAAAGGCAGTACCGGTAAGCTCACCAAGGAGGGGGAGATAACCCCCGAATTCCACCTTGTTGACAATCGTCACCTCTCGATCGAACTCGATGTGCAGCCCGGTCACCGCCGCTCCAACTGTGTTAGTGAACATCCCTACCGTCATTGTGCCAGCCTCATAGAAAACTGCTTCTACTCCTCCAGCAAGCGCCGCACTAGACAGGGAGAACAAAACCACCGCGAGCACCACACACGCAACCCTGATCTTCGTCATCGAATAACCTCCTCGAGCTAAAAAAGTTAATAACATTCTAGCCACATTCTCCCAGTCCGGCAAACAAGGGCGCTACCCTATCGATCGAGAGCCGTCATCTACCACTGATCATGTAGGAGGCAATCGCCTCAGCAAGGGCGAGGTCCGCTTCAGTTGTCACCTTAAGGTTGGTCGGCTCGCCGGAGACGGTCCACACCGGTATACCCTTCGCCAGCACCGCCCCTGCATCATCGGTATACGTCTTATCACTTGCCTCAAGACAGCGGTAAATCAACCCCCGCTCGAAACCCTGCGGGGTCTGCATCTGCAGGAGCCCTTCGCGCTCGATTGATCGGCAAAGGAGAAAGCCGTCTTGATCTCGGTGGCGGAGCGTGTCCACTGCCGGGATCACCGGCACGCACGCTCCGTGCTTGCATGCCCCCTCAACCACGCGATCGATCAGTGCCCGGCTCGGAAACGGCCGTGCCACGTCGTGGATAAGAACAATCCTTCCCTCGGCCGCCTTCACCCCGATAAGGGCGGAGTCCTGCCGCCGCACCCCACCATGGACAATCTGGACCACCTTTGCAGCCTCCGCAACGAGCGTGGCTGCCCGCTCCTCCTCACCTGCACCAACAACGAGGACGATCTGATCGATGGATGGAGACTCGATGAACGGAGCCAATGCATAGGAGAGGAGAGGTCGACCAGCAATCGCAAGGTAGACTTTATTCTGCCTTGCTCCGACCCTTGTCCCTTTACCGGCAGCAAGGAGAACGGCCGTAACCCTCGGCTCCATCCGTCCTTTGTGCTCCCTCTTTCTACTCGGAAGCAGTGGTCTCCGTCACCTTAATCAGGTCCTGCCCGTATGGGTCAACCATGTAAATCTCCCAGATATCGGAGCGGTCAGAGTTGAACAAGATCTTATCATTTGCTCCCCAGCACGGATTGACTTCATTCCCCTCGTGCGTAGTCAGACGGGTCACTGCAAAGCCTTCAAGCTCAATCACGTATAAATCCACATTCTTCTCCCGATTGGATACGAAGACAATCCGATCTCCTTGAGGCGACCAACTAGGGGACCAGTCGTCCACTTCATTTTTTGTCAATTGTGTTGTTTCTCCGTTTTCAAGGTCGCGTGTGTAAATCTCTAATCCCTTTTCACCAGGGGACTCAAACGCGATGGTTGTACCATCCGGCGAGAGCGCCGGTTCCCAGTTTGCAATCTCCGGCCCCTTTTGCTGAAGAAAAGAACAGCCTGTGATCCATAGAAGAAGAATTATCGTACAAAGTCCAACGAGCATTGGCTTCTTCAATCTCCCCTCCTTTCATCGCCCCCATCGGGGAGGTTCTCCAACAGGCTCGACGAACAGCATCCTCCCCGCTTCGGTTTGCAGGGTGCTCTTGACGGTTGTCTTGATCTTACGGCCGATATGGCGGCGGCCATTTTCCACCACAACCATCGTGCCATCGTCGAGGTAACCAACCCCTTGACCGATCTCTTCCCCGCGGTCGATCACCTCCACTGTGATCTCCTCCCCAGGGATGAACCGCGGCTTAACCGCGTTGGCGAGTTCATTGATATTTAAGATCTTCACTCCCTCCACCTGCGCTACCCGGTTAAGATTGTAGTCGGTGGTGATCAGTGCCCCACTCTTCTCCTTCACCAGACGAATCAACTTTCGATCGACTTCCTTGATGGATAAGTAGTCCTGAGAGGAAACGCGGAGATCAACAGAATCATCCTCCATCAATTCATGGAGAACCTCCAGCCCGCGTCGTCCCTTGCGCCGGCGTAGGCTATTTGATGAATCTGCAATATTCTGCAGTTCGGCTAAAACGAACTCGGGAACGACAATCTCCCCTTCAAGGAAACCGGTCCGTAGAAGGTCGCCGATCCGACCGTCAATGATCACGCTCGTATCGAGGACCTTGCTCGCCGTCGCCCCATTCTTGTGGGACCGATGCGTGACAAACCTGGATTTTCCTACCCCCAAGATGGGCCTTTCGAGCCCGTAACCAGCATATAGGCCAAGAAGGAGGCTCCCAGCAAGGACGCTTCCTTGCGCGATCCGCACGCCCACGCCAGCCGCGAAGATACCTCCGATAGCGAGGTAGAGAATCGCTCCAATTCCAGATGCGACAAATCCTAACAGGAGGCTATTCGCCAAGCGCGTCTCCACTCCCTCCTTCTCCAGTTCCGACTTAAGCTTCCTTGAACCAAGAAGCAATACTCCGGCCAGAGTGCCACCTGCCGCCCCCCCCACCACCAGATTCATCACCCACCCCGGGACTGATCCCACTATGGGGATGAGTCCGTGACCAACCGCGGTCACTGCTCCTGCTACAGTTAAAATAAGGAAGAATGAAAGATTGGACATGATTCCTCCTCTGATCGATTGACCAAGATCCCTCTCTCGTCTCTCCATTTAGTTCCTTCAACGTTGATTATATACAGTGCTTGACTTCGCCGCAAGATTCTGCTATTGTATACAGTAAAATCGGCTGTTCAACGGTTGCCTGAGATGAGGGGGGGACGACGCTGGACGCCAAGTGGACCGTGCGCGAAATTCTTAATTGGACACGAGGTTATTTCAAGAACGCCGGGATCGTCCAACCGCGATTGGAAGCGGAGACCCTCCTCGCCCACACGCTAGGTTTTGACCGCCTACACCTCTATCTGAACCCGGATAAGCCTCTCACGGCGGAGGAACGCACACGATTCCGGAAGATAATCAAGCAGCGTCGAGCCGGGATTCCCTTGCAGTACTTGATTGGCGAGGTTTCCTTCTTCGGGCTGCGTTTTCGTGTCAGCAAAGAAGTGCTTATCCCACGACCGGAGACTGAACAACTCCTGGAGCAGGCTCTTCGTCTTGCCCCGCGCAACCGCGAAATCGCCTGCCTAGACCTGGGAACCGGATCGGGCGTCATCGCCATCTGCCTGGCCCGGTTTCTCCCTCGCGCTACGGTGACCGCGGCCGATCTCTCAACCGAAGCGTTAGGCCTAGCACGCGAAAACGCTGAGCTAAACGGTGTGCTTGACCGGATCACCTTTCTGGAGAGTGACTGGTTCGAGCACATCAGCAACGCGTTTGACTTAATCGTCTCCAATCCACCATATATAGAAGAGAAGGAGTTGGAGAAGGTACCAGCGGAGGTGCGTCAGTACGAACCCCGCATCGCCTTGGACGGAGGGAGAGGTGGAATAGAAAGGATTGAGACATTAACGGGTGGCCTGCGGGGACACATGCACCCGGGTGGAGTTCTCCTCCTTGAGATCGGCAATGGCCAGGGAGGTAGAGTCGTGGAACTATTGAATCGAGCTGGTCTAGTGGAAGCGAGGGCGGAGATGGATCTCGCAGGACACGAAAGGTTTGTGATCGCACGATGTCCGTGATAATCCAAGTCTCCGAACTTCATTTTTCCACAGCCGACGGCATTAAGGTGTTGGAGGACATACACTTGCGTGTTGACCGGGGAGAAATGATCTTTCTCCTCGGGCCGGCAGCAGCGGGAAAATCAGTACTCCTCGGGCTCTTGGCCGCGCAGATCCCTCCACAGAGAGGGCAGATCCTCGTGCACGGCCGGAATATTGCCCGCCTCAGTCGGAAGAAGGCATTCGAGCTGCGGCGGCGGATCGGCTTTCTCCCACAAGGGTTTGCCCCGTTGCCAAAGACAGTCCTTAAAAATGTTATGTTTAAATTGCGCTGTCTAGGAAACTTCCAGGAGCAGGCCGAGGAGAAGGCGCTCGCCGCTTTGGAGCGGGTGAGGTTGACCGCCAAACTGGCCACCCCAGCAACCGAGCTCGAACCACTCCAGCGAGTTCGGCTCGGGCTTGCGCTTTCCATCTGCGATGAACCTCGACTACTATTGCTCGACGAGCCCTTTTCCAACCTTGATCTGGAGGGCAGGACCGAGGTTTGCTCTTTGCTTGCGCAGATCCACTTAAGTGGCCTCACTGTCCTTACTGCAACCCGCGGCCCGCTTCCCACCACAGTAGAAGGCCACCGGGTTGTTCTCCTAGCCGATGGGAGAGTGAAAGAATGATAAGCACGTTTCTGTTCCTCCTCGGTGAACTCCTCGGTGCGGTGAGAACCAAGAGTGGGATGCTCCTCATCGCAGTGGTACTTCTCATCTTCTCCTTTCTCGCCCTTTTCTCCAGCTTCTTCCTTCTTGGAACACCAGTTGAGGAAGAGAACGGACCAGTCCTGGCTCCGCAAGAGATCATGGCATACCTCTCTCCTCGCCTCTCGCCAGGGGAAGTGGAGGAACTCTACTCAAAGATCCGGGAATGGAAAGACGTCCAGCGGATCAACTACCTGTTCACTCAGGAATTGCGGGAAGATCAGGCCGGCGGAATTTTCCTGATCCGGACAACCAGCCCCTCCGCGGTTGCTCCTCTCCTAGAGACGCTTGGATCGATCGAGGGGATCGTGCGGGTCGTTTCTGCCTCGAACCCACAAAGCACACTTTCTCTCTCCACACCAGTGCGAATCGGGCTCTTAATCGGGCTGGCGGTGAGTGCTGTGGCAAGCATGCTAGCCGCGCGATACGGGTTTAGGGAACTATTGCGCTCCTTCTCAGAGGAGATCCAACTGATGCATCTCTCTGGAACGGCAGAGCAAATGATCCAAACCCCAATCATCGCCCTTGGGATCCTCTGCGGCTTGGTGGCAAGCCTCTTGTTAATCGTGGCTGCCTATCTCTTCCACTTCTTTGCAGTATCACATCCAGAAGCTGTCCTTCGCACCGCCTCCGGCCTAGTCGAGCCAGGGAGAGTACTGACAGTCAGCCTATTGAGCCTTCTTCTCGGCCTAGTCATGGGAGGCCTTATTGGGGTGCTGGGGGCAAGCCTCACCGGTTCACGCGAGTTTCAGACCTACTCGTAACGCAATGCATCAACCAGCAAGAGTTTCACTCCCCGGCGGCGTGAAGTTAGACCAGCAACTGCTAAGCAGAAATGACAAGAAGAGGCCTTCCAAGATCAACTGGCCACAGCCATCATGTCCACATAGAAGAGGCAGCGGATAACGCCTCTACCACCGAGCTTAGTCCTAGACCGAAAACAACCTCGAACGCGCTGCTAACCACTCCCATAAGGTAGCGCCTTTGTTGAAGGCTGTCCAGAGTCACTCCTAAATAGAAATCAAAGGTACACCCCTTGGATCGATCAGGTGTGGCTGTGATTCTTGCGGTGGTGGACCAGCTGACTGATTCCTTTGTTAAATAGGTAGAACAAGCCAACTACCACAACGAGAAGTTCGACGAATTTGAACATCAGTGAGAAAGCAACCGCTCCCTCCTTCCCCACATCGACCAGCCTGAAGATCCCGATCAGGGCTGCCTCACTCGTCCCTAGTCCTCCTGGAGTGATCCAAAGAAAGAAGGACAGTATGATGCTCAGTGTGAACAGGAGAGACAGTTGCGCGAAGTTGAACGTCGTATGAGCGGAAAAGTGGAAGAAGACTTGTGGACGCATATAGATAAAGAAAGTGGCAAGGCTCTGAAAGAAGAAGGCAAGCAACGTGCCCTTCCAGTGGCGCGTAAAAGCATAGTAGATCTCATCTTCCGTCTCGGCGACCTTATCAGCCGCCTGCTCAAAAGCCTTCCGCCAACGCGACAATGGATACCGCAACAGCCGAATCAGGCGGCTAATCCACTTAAAGTTCCCAGCAAAGTTGATCAACCCAACTATGATCCAGAAGAAGATGAAGCCAACTCCGGTTATGACAAGATTCTTCTGGTCCGGCGCAATCTGCGGTGAGGCCAAAGCGTAGAAGGCTCCAATGCTGATGAACATCACCATGCTCAGACCGCCAAGGAACCGTTCGACTATAATGGTAGCAAAGATGCGGGTCGTCGGAGCAGAGGTACGGTCAACGACCATCAGCGCCCGAATCGGCTCCCCGCCGAGGTAGAGCGAAGGGGTCAAGTAGCTCACCGCGTATCCACTCAGCCGTACTCCGATGATGCTGCGCAAGGAAAGCTCGATCCCATAGACACGTAGAATCACCAACCAACTGAGAATCCAAGCACTCACCGCCAGGAGAACATCGCCAGCGACCGCGACGATCCCCACCACTTCGAGGGCGCGAATCTGAGCAAAGATACTGCGCCAACCAACGTAGTAGAGCACACCGCCGAGGAGGCCGAACCCGACAACCACGGAGAGGATATAACTAAACCACTTCTTAAGTGACTTATTCACGGGGGGATACTACCACAAGCGCGCCAGGCAGATCAAACCTAACTAAGGTATCCAAATCCCCTCAATCGGCGGTTCAGTTCTCCATCGCCCTCCTTACCCGAGTGCGCCAGTTCGCTCCGGTTAGATGAACGCTTGTTCTTAGTAGTGCAAAGACTGTATGGCGAAAGCTCTCGGGAGAAACGCTTCCTTAAAATTCCGCTCGTCCACGTAGGTGGGGACCGGACAGTCAAGGTTGAAGCCATTCCCAAATACGCTTAAGGGGAAGTAAGCCTCCTTTTCTTACTGGCGTCAACAGATGCGTAACAATTGTTGCGGAAAGAAGGCTTTGGCCACCAAAGGATTGGTCTAGAAATGAAATCATGTAGTCAATGAGGTCCACATTTTGGCATGATGGATGACCGAAGCGAGAAAAAGAAGAATTCCCTGCCAGTCAGCCTCCGATCGCTTGAAATGGGAAGCCGTTACCTCAGCCTGGCAGTTCACTTTCAAACAGATTAAAAAAACATTCTATAACGGGCCTCTGAACCATCGCATTACAGAAGCCGACGGTAAAAGTCATCGTACCGCGGTAGGTGCTGACCGCTAGCATAAAATGAGGTGGGTAGTCAACTAGGCTGAGCACAAAGGCATCTGTCGCCTCGACATCACCGAAGTCCAATTGCCGCTCGTTAATAATCCCAAGATTCGAGAAAAATGGGTGCGATTTTCCAGACTTGATCAACCTTTCCATGATTTTGTCCGATATGTATTTCGCCCGTCCGAAACCCAGTTTGAACAATAGCCCCAGGTAAAGCGGCTCGCCTAGCCCAGGGTTATCGGCCTTAATGGCCCTCATTACCTCCTGTATCCTGGTCAGGGTGTCGTCGAAGCTCTCACCGGACTCCCGCGTGATCGATGGGTAGAGGGCGCCCAAGCAGTTGCATATCGGTGACGCTTCACCTTGGGTGAGATAACGCCGCAGATCGATGGGCACCTGCACTGGCAACGGTATACCCGCTGGCGGATCGACGATCTCGAAAAGGGCGCGATAGAACGCGGTCAGTACAACGTCGTTCACTGAAGCCTGATGCTGGTAGCCGTACTCCTTGATAACACCAAACCGCATGGGCCTGACGCGACGAACCACAAAGGCACGTTCAGAGAGGTTACCCCTAACCGCGGGAAAGCCCCAAACCGGCCACGGGCTGATGGAACGCCGAAATGCCCTGGCTTTCCTCATGAGCCCTAGATGCTTAATAATTTGGATCTGGCACCGACTCCCCCGCAGATTTGGCTCCGGTCTGTAGGAAGGATCGGTGGTAAGTTTCCGGTAGGTGGCAGCCAGAAGGTACGCGTACTGCTTGACTCCCTCGCCATCTGCCGCTACATGGTTCAGCTTGATGCACAGGGTATCCCGGTCAGAGCGAAAGATACTGGCCTGCACTTGAGGGTCCACGAAGGGATCCAACGGTGTGGTGACGAACTGCCACAGTTCATCCTTTAAGTGTGCCCCTTTCACTACAGAGAGAAGTTCGATCTGGTCCAGATCGTCGCGCCTTTCCCAATACGGGCGCCAGGGGCGCACTACAAATCGGCAACCAAGGACCGGTTCTACGTCAACGGTCAGCCGAACCGCATGAGCCATCTGATCTGCGTTGATCCGTCCTGCGAACGAGATGACACATCGAGCCTGCTGGTCGGCTCCGTTGCGGCCGAGGTGCATATACTGGTCATATCTTGAAGCAGGGATACGCAGAGAAACCGGTGACGTAAGTCGATCCCACGATTTTTCTAGAGCCGTTAAGGTAACCCCCTTTACTATAAGAACCCGCAATTTAAAATTGTAAGCGATGCTGGTCCAGGATGCCCGCTGTGCTGTGATAAAAAGAAAATTGGTGCGGCAAGCCTGAGACGCAGAAAAGCCGCTACAAGGAGCGGGTTGTAAATCCTTCATCCGAACCTTCGTATAGCTGCTTGCTAACCTTGCCGAGGGTAACTAGAATTACGGGGCTATGACACGTCCTGATATCCTTCTTCTTATCCTCGACACTCAACGGGCTGATCGCCTGGGTTGCTACAGCCACCGCACCGCAATTACACCCAACTTGGATAACTTCTCTGGCAAAGCGGCTCTCTTTGAGCAGGCGATATCCCCAGCCCAGTGGACGATCCCCAGCCATGCCTCCATGTTCACCGGACTCTACCCCACGGCACATCAGATGACCCAATACCGACAAGGCCTCAGTCCCGACGTGCCACATCTGGCTGAGGTGCTAAGCGCCGTCGGATATCAGACATTCGGTTTTTCCAATAATCCGCTGGTAGGAGTTCTTAAAAACGGGCTTACACGGGGTTTTGACACCTTTTACAACTATGGGGGCGCCATGCCCGGCCTGTTGAGGCCCCCTACCCATTTGCCCTGGCCTTTGAAAACCATCGCCGAAGTCTCTGCTCGCTTCTTACGCCGCATTTCCTACCCCATCCAGAACTTTGTCAGCCAATCAGAGATGGCTTTCCGCATATCACTTAATGCCTGGTTGACGCCGTTCTGGACAAGACTGGCGAATTTTAAGGGGCAGAATGAGCGCTCTGTAGACGATATCTGCCGTTTCCTGAAACAGAGGGAAAGGATAAGGGAAAAACGTCCGTTATTCCTGTTTGTCAACTTGATGGAGACCCACATGCCATTCCGGCCGCCATGTGAGTTCCTTGATAAGGTGGCCCCCTACTTGCACACCAGTAAAGAAGCCCGCGCCATCATGCGTACCTGGAACCGTGAAACTTGCCGCTGGAGTGCGCCACTGGACAGGCCGTTGGCCGAATTGGAACACCGCGTGCTAAGCGATGCGTATGATGCAGAGGTCGCTTACCAGGATGACTACCTGGGCCGCCTCTTTGCCGTACTGGCCGAGCGCGACAATCGGGAGAACACACTGACAATCATCTCAAGCGACCACGGCGAGGGCCTGGGTGAACACAGCTACGTGGGCCATTCCTTTGTCGCCTACCAGGAATTGGTGCACGTGCCCCTAATCATGCACTGGCCAGCGCAGATAATGGCCAAGCGAGTGAAAAGCCTGGTCAGTACCCGCCGTATCTTCCACACAATACTGAACGCTACCGGAAGTCTGCCCAATACTGTGCCGGGGCTGGTTCGAGCTGAAATCGACGCGCTCACGCTGCAAGAAACAGTTGGTGACCGTGATCCCGAAGAGGGGACCGCCTACGTTGAAGTCTACCCGCCACTCGACATCGTCAGGAAGATGAGGCGACATCAACCGGAGTTGATCGAACCATTTGGTTGCCTTTCCCGGCGCCGTGCGATTGTTAAAGATAACCTGAAAATGATTCAGATCGACGAGGAGCCGAAGGAGCTGTTCAACCTTGAGTCTGACCCACTCGAATTATTAAACATCCTCTCTGAAAGTAAAGTGACCGCTGAGAACATGAACCAGCAGTTGAAACGGATGGTCAACCAACTCAATCTAAAACGGGAGAACCTGAACATCGGCGCGAAGCTTGATTTGGAGAGCGACCAACAACTCATGCAACGCCTCCGGAGCTTGGGTTACATCGAATGATTCAATGCATCGCCTGGAAGATAGCACCCTTTCTTATTGTCAGCTTGATCGTCAGTGACACCCCGATGCTCCTGGATGCCTAGTAAACTCTCTCTTACACCATGAATAGGATACAGAAGTACTTGAGATTGGCAAAACCTGAGAGCTACGGCACTTTTTTCGATTTCATCGTCGGCTACCTCATCGCCCTTCCCGTGTCTGCCTATGTG
>DQCH01000037.1 GCA_003545155.1 Candidatus Acetothermia bacterium | reverse complement strand
GTCGCTCGAGGACCTCGCTTCATTCAACGAGGAGCGGGTCGCTCGGGCGATCTTTGACTGCGAGATCCCCATCGTCTCGGCCGTCGGCCACGAGATCGACTTCACCATTGCTGACTTCGTCGCCGACCTGCGCGCCCCTACCCCTTCGGCCGCCGCCGAGCTCGTCACCCCCGATCACTTTGAGGTTCTCACCTCTCTTGTCGCCTTCCTTGCAAAATCGCAGCGAAACATGCGCGCCCTCCTCGAACGCAGAGTACAAGGGCTGCAGACACACCTCAAGGGATACATCTTCCGCATCCCCGGACGAAGGGTAGAGATGCTTGCCCAGGGACTCGATCTACGCCTCGCTGAGCTTCTCCGACTGACCGGAGAGGCGTGGAAAAAGCGCCAGCGCGATGCAGTTAGGTTGGAGGATCTCCTGCGCCTTGCCGACCCCTCCTTACCTCTTCGCCACGGCTACTCCCTCACTTTCATTCCAGGTAAGCCAACCCCACTCCGTAACGTCACTTTCCTCTCCCCGGGAGAGCGGATTGAAACCCGTCTCTTAAACGGAAGGATCCTATCGCAGGTGAAGGAGGTAATAGAGAGTTGAAGATTGACGAGACCCTGAGGAAATTGGAAGAGATCACCAAACACCTTGAGGAGGAGGATCTTCCCTTGGAGGATGCGCTTAGCCTATTCGAGGAAGGAATCGCCCTTGCCGCGAAGATCAAGACTGAACTCGACCAAGCAAAGCTGAAAATCCAACAAGTGATCGAGAAGGCAAAGGACGTGTTCTCGCTTAAGGACTTTGACCTCCAATAGGTGTCCCCTATAATCGGGCTTATGCAAGAGGGCAAGCCATACAATGTTGTGATCATTGGCGGAGGGCCAGCTGGACTTACTGCGGCGATCTACACCGGGCGTGCGCTTCTCTCCACCTTACTTCTCGAGAAGGCCGTCCCTGGCGGACAGTTAAATGAGACTGACTTCATCGAGAACTTCCCCGGTTTTGAGGAGAAGACCAGCGCACCCGAGTTGATGCAACAGATGCGCAAGCAGGCAGAACGGTTGGGTACGGAGATCCTCCTCGATGAGGTAACCGGGATCGAGCCCACTTCCCACAACTATCGGATTAAGGGAACAAGGGAAGAGTTTGAAACACGGTCGGTAATTATCGCCACAGGGTCGCGGCCACGTGAAATCTCGGCAGATGGGGTAGGCCGCCTCAAGGGCAAGGGTGTCTCCTACTGCGCCACGTGCGACGGCTATTTCTTCCAAGGAAAGAAGATTCTCGAGGTGGGAGCGGGTGATTCGGGTCTGACCGAGGCACTCTTCCTCACCAAGTTCGTGGAGTCGGTAGGGATCATCGTCCGCCATCAAAGAAGCGACCCGCATGCTCTGCGCGCCTCGCCGATCCTGAAGAAACGGGTACAGGAACACCCAAAGATCACCTTCTTATGGAACAAGGTAGTGGATAAGGTGGTGGGAGAGAAACGCCTTACAGGGGTCCTCTTAAAGGACCTTACCACCGGCGAAGTGGAAGAGGTGAAGGTCGACGGCCTGTTCATCAACATTGGGCACCTCCCCGAGACGGACTTTCTGCAAGGGACGCTCAATCTGGATGAGCACGGATACATCATCACCGATGATCGCCTGCGCACCAATCTCCCAGGGGTCTTCGCCGCCGGAGACGCACGCATCGTTACCAGCCGCTACGCACAGGCCATTATTGCCGCTGGAGATGGAGCCATCGCCGCCATCGAGGCGGAGAAGTACCTATCTTAAGGGAGGCGATCCCACGTGTATTCGACGATTCCAAAGTTAGTTACGCACACGGTTAAGCGCTCTTCCGATCGTCCATTTCCACAGACGAGCACGATTAACATCAAGCGTCACCGTTACAAAGGAGGCAATCATGTATCCAACGATCAATGATCTATTCAACGAGGCTGTTACTGATCACCCTGAGGATGTCGCGTTACGCATGCTGATCCCCAAGGAGAGAAAACAAGGCCGGGGTATCCGGCTTATTCTGAATGAGATCTCCTACAGCCGACTGGGAGAGACGGTCGGCCGTCTTGCCGCCGCCCTTGCCGAGCTGGGAGTCAAGAAGGGGGACAAGGTAGCTCTTATCTCCAAGCCGCGTGCCGCGTGGGCAACCGCTTTCTTCGGGATACTCCACTGTGGTGCTGCTGTAGTCCCCCTCGACCCGGAATTACAGCAAGGTGAGATCGAACGGATTCTTACTGAGGCCGAGGTCAAGGGGGTTGTTCTTTCGGGCGGCAAAGCGAGCGACTTAGAAACGATCAAAGAGCGTTCCCTCTCAAATCTCTTTCTGATCTCGATGGATCGCCCTAAGACAGACGAGATCCTCTTCCTCGACGCCCTCGTCCTCCGCCAAAAACCTCTTCCCGCAGTCAAGGTCAGCCCAGATGATCTCGCGATACTGATGTACACCTCGGGAACCACCGGAAACGCTAAGGGAGCGATGCTCACCCACGCCAACATCTCCTCCAATGCCCTTACCACCATCAAACTCGTCGACCTCTCTTCTAAAGATAATTTCCTCTCCATCGTTCCCTGGTATCACATCTACGGACTTACAGTCACCCTGATCTGCCCGATCTGCACGGGTGGCACAGCAACGTACGCCCCGGTCGACAGAAACCTCACTAAGGTCATGCTAAAGGCAAGGCCGACGATCCTCCTCGGTGTCCCCAAGCTATACAATGTCCTCTATGGAAAAATACGCGAGTCGTTAAAAAAGAGCCTTATAAAGAGAACTATCAACCGCCTCTCCCCCACCCTGATGGGGAAACTGGTGACACGGAAGCTTTTCGGTAAGAACTTTCGCTTCTTCGCCTCAGGCGGGGCGCCCCTAAGTCTCGAAGTGGCGAGTGGACTTCGCCGGATGGGAATCGGAATCCTAGAAGGCTACGGCCTTTCTGAGACCTCACCTCTGCTTACTACCTGTGAAGTGTTCGCCAAAGATCCGGGGATGACCGCCATTGAAGGAGTTAAGGTCCGGGTCGATCACCCAGATGAGAACGGAATCGGCGAGGTTTTCGTCCGGGGACCAAACGTGATGACCGGATACTACAAGAACCAAAAGGCAACGCGAGAAGTCATCGACGAGGAGGGCTGGTTTCACACCGGCGACCTCGGCCGTCTAGAGGCAGGAAGGCTCGTCCTTTCCGGCCGGGCTAAAAACGTGATCGTCCTTGAGACAGGAAAGAACGTCTACCCAGAAGAGGTCGAGTGGGAACTTCTGAACATCCCAGCGATCGAGGAGATCATGGTCTACGAAGGGGAGCGGCAGGGAGCGCCAGCGGTAGCAGCGATGATCTACCCGAACTGGACGTTCCTCAAGGAACAGGAAATCAATGACCCTGACAAGGCCCTCGATCACATCTGGGAAAAGATTAAACTGCACAGTGAGAACCTCGCTATCTTCAAACGGATCAAGAACAAAGAGTCGGTCTCCCTGGTTGACCAACCGTTCGAGAAAAGCGTCAAGCTCGACATCAAGCGCTACGTCTACCAGAAACAGCAGTAAGGGTGCACCGCTAACTGTACCGGATACGAAATCCTCTCTCGTCCTGGGGCTCTGACCACTCAAGCTCCACATCCTCCACCCGCGAGGCCGGCGGGCCTAGGCGCACCCAGTCAAGGAAGGAAGCGACCTTCTCCTCCCCTCCCTCGGCAACGATCTCCACTCGCCCATCAGGGAGGTTGCGCACCCAGCCAGCCAGAGCGAGTGCCCGCGCTTTCTTATGCGTGTGCGCGCGGAAGTAGACCCCCTGGACGTGACCGGAGACGAACAGATGTACCCGCTTGGTCATATTTCTCATTTTACCTCACAAACTCTCTCTTGAAAAAACCTCTTGTCAAGCGATATTTATTGTACTATACTTAATAAATCTGAAAGGGGGTGAACAATATGGTCAACAGGGTGAATACCTTATCAATCTACATTCCCAAAGGTAAGACCACTCGAAACCCGGTTGCAAGGCTCAACAAGCTTGCCAGGGTAAAGGACCGTTCGATCAACTACTTGGTCGTAGAGGCGATCCTGCAGTACCTCGACCGCGAGGAAAGGAAGAAGTAATCCCGCACCTTATACCCACACTCACTTGGCTGCGCGGCTTAGCTTCCCCTCTTTGCCCGCTGTCACGTTGATAATCGATCGGTTTGACCTTAGTGCATTGCTTCGCTCATTTATCTTTTCTGATCTTCTCCAATCGTTCGTTAAGTTCTCGCTCAAGTCCAGATCTTTTTGGTCGGTAGTATCTCCTCCTCTTTAAAGATGGAGGGAGACAGTCCATCGGGGCGATCCCCTCCTCAAAGTCGTGCGCGTACTTATACCCCTTCCCATAGCCAAGCCGTTTCATCAACGGTGTAGGTGCATTGCACAAGTGAAGGGGAACCGGCTCGTTTGGGCGCTTCATCACGTCCTGCCTCGCCTCCCTCAGCGCAAGGTAGAGGGCATTGCTCTTTGGGGCGCAGGCGAGGTAGACTGCGGCCTGGGCTAGGGCCAGGTCACACTCAGGAAGGCCAACCGCCTCTACTGCCTCTCGCGCGGCGAGGGCCACCTCCAATCCGTTAGGATCAGCGAGGCCGATATCCTCGGAGGCGATGCGGATCAGCCGCCGCGCCAGGTAGCGGGGATCCTCACCCGCCTCGATCATCCGCGACAACCAGTAGAGGGAAGCGTCGGGATCGGAGTTACGAATCGATTTGTGCAGCGCGGAGATCAGGTTGTAGTGCTCCTCGCCCGCTTTATCGTAGCGTAGCCCTTTGCGTTGGAGGGCCTGTTCGATCAACTTGACATCGATTACCGTTCCCGTGGCGATCGAACTGGCAAGTTCCAGTGTAGTGAGCGCGCGGCGCGCATCGCCGTCCGAGAGAGCGATCAACGCCTCCTCCGCCTCAGAAGTCAATTCGTAGCGTCCCTCAAGGCCCCTCGCGTCCTTTAAAGCGCGGCGCAGCACCACTTTCATCTCCGCTTCAGAAAGGGGCGAAAAGCAGAACAGCTGGCAGCGCGAAAGGAGCGCTGAGGTCAAAGCAAACGACGGGTTCTGTGTCGTCGCCCCGATGAAGATGACACTCCCCTCCTCCAGGTAAGGGAGCAAAACATCCTGCTGTGCGCGATTGAAACGGTGGACCTCATCGAGGAACAGCAGATCGCGCTTACCCTCGCTTTCAAAGCGCACCTGCGAACGCGAAAGCGCCGCGCGCACTTCTTTCACCCCGGAGAGAGCAGCCGAGAGGTGAACAAAGTGGGCACGCGAACGCTTAGCAATGATATGTCCCACCGTGGTCTTCCCGGTTCCCGGCGGTCCCCAGAAGAGAAAGGAGCGATAGTTTCCCCGCTCAATAAGGGTTCGCAACGGTGCTCCCGCCCCGAGAATCTCCGCCTGGCCCACGATCTCATCAAGGTCGGCCGGCCTCATCATCTCCGCTAGCGGCGGCGGTCCAGACTCACCGAATTTCAGGCGTTCCATGCCTCCATCGTAGTGGATAGACCGCACTTGCACCAACCCACCAAGTGACGACGAGCCTTCCGTAGAATACAAAATTAAGATAACAGCCTGCCCCCTAAGTCTGTACCACTGGCAAGTGGAGAGTCTTGCAAGAACTCATAGAAAGTGGAACTGGTCCGCAGAATTCAGGCCAGCAACAATGGAAATCTTTCGGAAAGAAATGCTGCAAGGGCTTCTTGAGAATTTATAGCCACTCAAGGAAACACTTCAAAACCACTGCGGTTACTATAACCTGAATCCGTGAAGTAACAGG
>DQCH01000125.1 GCA_003545155.1 Candidatus Acetothermia bacterium | reverse complement strand
CGGAATCCCGAGGCCCCATGATCTCCTGGCCCTTAGTGAACTACTCCCGAACTCGGTAGTCCGAGAATCTCCCGTTGCCCGAACGGAACTTGAACTCGCCTGTTCTCGCTACACAAGATCGCCTCTGTTGCCTAAGTTTTCGCACACGCTTTCTTTCCAGGACATTGACAAGCCCTACCTACCACAGTAAGATTGTCTTACTTGTAAGGAATAGGAGGGTTACCATGCTATCAGCAACCAAGATGTCCACCAAGGGGCAGGTTGTCATCCCAAAGCGCCTAAGGGAAGAGCTGGGTCTCCAGCCCGGCGACCCACTGGCAATGGCCGTAGATGGCAGCAGGCTTATCCTTCGCAAGATCACGCTTGATGATCTCCTCCAAGAGTCTGAGCGCAACTACAGAGAGGGGAAGACCCTCTCGCACAAAGAGACGTTCGAGAATCTTACCTAACTTGGCTGTCTCACCGAGAGAAGTGTGGAATCTTGTTTACGACCCTCGTGTTAGGAGACAACTCGAGAAGATCCGCAACAAGAACGTCATCCGTCGGATACAAGAATCCGCTGAAGCGCTTTGCGAGAATCCGTACTCAGGCAAGACACTTCGGGGATATCCTGGGGTAAGAAGCAAACGTATAGGAACTCCTGAGGGTGAGTACCGACTTATCTATCGCCTCATCGAAGAGAAGCAAGAAGTATTCATCATCCTTGTCGGTCCCCGCGAGGCAATCTATGAGCTGCTTGAGCGCAAAGGGCTCTAGCTAATGCTTCGCAACATCCGGTTCCCTTAGTTGTGTTAAGATCCTAGCTGGAGAATGACCCTCACCACATTCTTCACCCAGAAGCTCCCGGCGGAGGTAACGCCGTACTCCTCGTTACCCACATTTCCGTCCTCGGGGAGGACTGCGATGCGGTAGCCCATCTTCCAGGCAGGGACCTCAACACCGTTAAACGCATAGGCGAGGATCATTGGGTAGTCAGCATTCTCGACGCGATCCCGCTCGATCGACATCTCGTAGCCGTCCGCCGCCTGGACAAGGATTGTCGTATATGGTGCCTCAGAGCCGATGAGGTCGGTCAAGCGCACTCCGGTGTAGATTCCAGGATCTCCCCAGTTACCAAACTGGTTTTGGTAGGTCCCTTCGCGCGTTAACGCCGGCAGTCGCTTCATCTGGGCACGGGTGACCGTCCGTGCCCTTCCGTCCGTGAAGATAAGCTCAATTTGAGGTCCGTTTGTATCCGTTACAAAGCGGATAAGGACAGGAACAACGACCGCGACCACAAGGAGAAGGAAGAGGATCAAATAACTTCGCCTGATCCCAAAGCCTACAGCCATGCGTACCTCCTTGCCAAAACAGTGATTCCAAGGAGAAGCACAAAGAGTGCCCCGACGGCCCAGTCCATCTGATGCCAGTGTTCTTTGCGAGTGACTGTCCGCTTGGGATAAAGACCGAAGCAACGCCCCTTCATGGAGATGGCAACGCTGTCCACCCGCGTCAACCCCGAGGCCAGCACCGGCAAAAAAGTGTAGCGGATCGCCCGGCGCAACCCTGCAAAACTTCTGATCGAGGCATCGACCCCACGGACGCGCTGTGCTTCACGGACGGTACGATACTCTCGGCGGAAGAAGGGGACAAAGCGTAGGGCAAGGACGAGGATGAACCCATACCTATACGGAATGCCAAGCCGCACGATTGCATGGGCGAGCCGATCCGGATCGGTCACCAAGACAAACAGGAGACTGGAAGAGAGAATAACCAGAAACCGTAATGCCATCTGTGCCCCGGCGAGGAGCCCCTGATCGGTCACCGAAAGCCCAAAGGAAAAGAGAACGGTCCCTTCCCTGACGGAGAGCGCTTGCGCAAGGAAAAGGACAAAAGCAAAGATAAGAACAAACCGGATGTTGCGCAAGAACGTTCCTACTCCCTCTCCAGAAAGAACGGTCAAGATCATGACGAGACCGAACGCTCCCAGCTTGACAAGGATTCCGGGGGCCACAAGGACTACGATGAGAAATCCAGATAACAATAGGAGGTTCGCCACTGGGGTTGCCCGATGGAGGCCTAATGTTCCAGCGTGATAGGAGACCTTGGGGATCATGCGCGCATCCCTTCCCAATAGGTGGGGAGGAAAGCCTCCTTTCCCATCGCTTCAAGGTGTGAGAAAACCGCATCAGGCTTGCCTTCGATTGCCTCCTCTCCCAGGTAAAGGAGGCGGTCGCACAGCGCGGCGACGAGAGGAATGTCGTGTGAGACCAGTAGCGTAACGGCTCCACGCTGCCGAGCGGTGAGAATCTGGGAGACGATCCACGTGACGTTCCACCGGTCTTGCCCAATGAACGGCTCATCCAGCAAGATGAGGTCGGGATCGCGGGATAGAGCGGTTGCCAGGGTCAATCGCCGCTGCTCCCCCAGGCTCAACGACAACGGCGGTACCTCTTCAAGGCCAGCGAGCTTCGCTTCACTCAAGGTGTGGCGCAACCTCTCCTGTGCAATCCCACCTTCGATCTCAAACTCCCCGCGCACAGTCCGCTCAAAGATCTGCTGATGGGGATGCTGAAAAACATACCCAAGGACCGAATCCTTCGATCGCACGACTCGCCCCTTGCTCGGGCGCTCCAGCCCAGCGATCAAACGCAGAAGCGTGGTCTTTCCTCCCCCATTCGGGCCTATGACCCCGAGGATCTCCCCTGGCCGAAGCTCAAGCGAGAAATGCTCGAATAAAGACGCATTGTTATAGCCAAACGACAGATCCTCCACTATCAACGCAACTTTTTCTCGACCCGCGCCAATTGAAGGCGGGTGCAAGTCCCAGTGGGCACGCAACCCAAGCTCATCTAAATCCATGTGTCGCCGGGTCG
>DQCH01000131.1:3786-4126 GCA_003545155.1 Candidatus Acetothermia bacterium | reverse complement strand
TGCAACAGACGCTGATGAACTATCTGACCGACATCGGGCTCAACACGCCGGTCTGCGAAGTGGTGAATCAGGTTCTGGTGACAAAAGACGATCCGGAGTTCTTCGGAGACACAGCATCCAAACCAGTAGGGAACTTCTTCACCGAAGAAGAGGCGCAAGAGATCAAACGCGAGCATCCGGAGTACATCATCAAGAAGGTCAAGCCGAACGGAGATCGGGTATGGCGACGCACCGTTCCCTCTCCAGATCCCGTAGCCAACGTAGAGAGCGAGGCGATTAAACGGATGGTCGACGCCGGCATCATCGTCATCGCTTCTGGAGGTGGGGGGATACCGGTGAT
>DQCH01000131.1:0-3759 GCA_003545155.1 Candidatus Acetothermia bacterium | reverse complement strand
AAGCTCAATTACGGCCAGCCCAATGAGCGGCCGATCAATAAGATGACATTGGCCGAGGCAAAGCGATACTTAGAAGAAGGGCATTTCCTCGCTGGGAGCATGGGGCCAAAGGTCAAGGCGTGCATTCGTTTCCTCGAGTGGGGCGGGAAGAGAGCGGTGATTACCTCCCTGGATAAGGCAGTCGCTGCTCTCGCTGGTGAGACGGGAACTCATATTATAAGGGAGTAGCGATGTCGGACATCGAGCAAACAACAATTAAACTGACCCGTGGAGTTCCAGCGACCGAGGCGTTCCCCATTGAGGAGATCATCGCCTGCAGCGCCACCGTGCTACGCGATCACGGTAAGACGCTCCTTCAATATCAGCCCGCTATCGGCTTTCTTCCCCTGCGGGAGATCATCGCCTCCCAGGCCGGGGTGACCCCGGAGCAGGTGGTATTAAGCAACGGCTCAATCCAGCTTGCCGCCTTTCTCGCCGAGGTGCTCCTTCCCCCGGGAGAAGCAGCGTTTGTTGAGGAGCCCAGCTACGATCGCACCATCACCACCCTGCGACGAGCCGGGGTAAAGGTGGTGGGAATCCCGTTGGAGGATGATGGGATAGACATCACCTTCTTAGAGGAAGCGGTGAAGGAGCATCATCCCCGCCTGCTTTACCTCATCCCCGATTTCCAGAACCCCACTGGGGTGACGACGAGCCTTGCCAAGCGGGAGGCGATCGTTTCCCTGGTCAAGGAGCACGATTTTATGGTGGTGGAGGACCTTCCGTACCGGCGCTTGCGCTACCAGGGGAGCGATCTTCCCACCTTACGCGAGCTTGATGCCAAGAGGGTGATCCAACTCTCCTCGTTCAGCAAGCTACTCAGCCCGGGGATTAGGGTGGGATGGATGGTCGCACCGGTGTCGATCGCTAAACAAGTGATGCAGATTGCTACCGATACCTACATCACTCCCAACATGCTCGGACAGGGGCTAGCTTACGAATTTATACATGAGGGTAGGCTTGAAGCTAATATCGAGCAGCTGCACGCACTGTACGCTCCACGCCTTGCCGCGATGCTGAATGCGTTATCTCAATGTCTTCCGCAAGCGAGTTGGACCAAGCCCGAGGGAGGGTTCTTCGTTGGCCTTACCCTTCCTGCCGGAGTGAACTCCGCTCGAGTGGCTGAGAAAGCGAAGGAAGAGAAACTTGCGCTGAGCAACAGCGCTGGTTTCTTCGCCAACGGTGATGGCTCACGCTTTATCCGCCTTCCGTTCTGTGCTCTAAGAGAGGAGGAGATCGAAGAGGCGATAAAGCGGCTGGCACGCGTTGTACAAGCGATAAACCAACAATAGAAGGAGGAAAGACATGGCAACACTACGAAATCAAGACATTCTACGTGCTGATCAATTCAGCAAGGAAGAGGTTGTGCTTATCATGGACACCGCCCGCGCCTTTGAGCAAGATCTTCAGGCAGGAAAGGTACTTGATACCATGAGCGGGCAGGTTCTTGCTACCCTGTTTTTCGAGCCGAGTACGCGCACCCGTCTCTCGTTTGAGAGCGCGATGCTGCGCTTGGGAGGAGGAGTGGTTACCGTGGCCAATCCGAAGACCTCCTCCGCTGCCAAGGGAGAGTCGCTTCATGACACGATCAGGACAGTGGAAGGCTACGCTGACCTGATCGTGCTTCGCCACCCGCAGATCGGAGCAGCCGAGCAGGCAGCAGCAGCCACGGATAAACCAGTGCTTAACGCTGGTGACGGTGCTGGCCAGCACCCGACTCAGTCGCTCCTCGATCTTTACACGATCGAGAAAGAAAAGAAAACCGCTGATGGATTGACCATCTCCCTGGCCGGAGATCTGAAGAACGGCCGCACGGTCCACTCGCTCGTCGATCTGCTCACCCTGTTTGACGTCAAGTTTTACTTCGTTGCTCCGCCAGCACTGCGCATGCCTCAAGCGATCGTGGCCAAGTTGAAGAACAAGGGAATCAAGGTTACGGAGGCGGAGAGCCTAGAGGAAGCGCTGGCAGCGAGCGATGTCCTGTACATGACCCGCATTCAACGGGAGCGATTCAAGGATCCGTCGGAGTACGACCGGTTGAAGGACACCTATGTCCTCACCAAGGCGATGCTTGCCGGGGCCAAGGAAGGCATGACCGTAATGCACCCGCTCCCGCGGGTGAATGAAATTGCCACAGAAGTGGACAGCTATGCGGGAGCTGCCTACTTCCGCCAGGCTGCCAATGGTATACCAATACGAATGGCGCTGCTTGCTTTGGTCACTGGAAGGGCGTAAGGAAAGCACAATGGGCTGCTTTTTTAGCTTTTTACTTTAAAAAGAGAAAACGGTGATCCTTTGCCATAACGAATCTTTAATGTATGATGTATAACAAAAGGGGATAATCCAAGCTATGCGTAAGCAACCAAACAAGACGGATAAGCCCGTTGTTCGTTCACTGGATAAGGCACTCAAAGTGATCGAGCTATTGGCCCAGATGGAGAAGGAAACCGACCTTGGAAAACTGGCAAATCAGGCTGGCCTTCCCAAGAGCACCCTTGTTCGGTTGTTGCGCACTTTGCAGGTGCATAATTTTGTGCAACAGGATCCAAACACACGGCGTTACAGGCTGGGCTGGAGGCTTATACATTTGGGAAAAGCAGCGGAACGCCAATTTAGCCTTGCGTTAATCGTGCAACCATTCCTGGAGCAATTGGCACGGGAAACCGGTGAAACGGCTTCGGTTGCCATCCTGGATAGAAACCATGCCGTGTATATCAATCAGGTACTGAGCCGAAGCATCATCAGGGGGGTTCCCCCAGTCGGTTCGAAGTTGGAACTCCATTGCACCGCGGTGGGCAAGGTGCTCCTAAGCACCTTCAGCGAGAAGCAATTGGACCAATTGATCGGGGAGCATGGGCTCCGCCGCCTGACAGAGAAGACCATCGTGAACGCTACCCATCTACGCAAGGAGCTTGCAATCATCCGGGAACGAGGCTACGCAATCGATAACGAGGAGGCAGAAGCCGGGGGACGCTGCATTGCAGCTCCGATAAAGTATGGAAACGATAATGTCAGAGCAGCTATTTCCATCACCGGGCCAACGAACCGCATTAGCCCTGACCGCATCGAAGAATATACAGAAATCGTCTGTCGTGTCGCTTGCCAGGTTTCCCACACACTGGGCTCGAAAGCAGCCGAGAACGCTTGATCATCCTCTAATTCCGGCGCTTTCCTAACCCAAAGTAGGGTATGCGCTATATCACCGATAAGTACAGCCAACTCTACCAGCTCNNGCTCTAGCCAGGGATCAGCGCCGCCTGCGTCGCCGCAACGAGCGCCGTCGGTCTTCCTGAGTCACCCGGGATGGTACGACCTGCGCCGCAGTGGTCATGGCGATAAGGGCATCATGGATCGTCTCTAATTGATAGTCACGCGTCCGTTTAGTTACAGGGATGAAGTCGAACACCTCTGCCCCAAGCTGGTTGAGAACGTGTTCCATCGCAGTAAGGCAACTCACCGTGCCATGTCCCGACCCACCGGCAACGGCAACGCAGACGGCCGGCTTCCCTGCCAGGATGCTCGTCTCCCCGGAGGCGGGATCCTTAGTCGCTTCGCAGCGGCGTAGGCGGTCGAAGAACGCCTTCATCGGCTCGCTCGGTTCACCAAAGTACACCGGGGTGACAAAGACGTACCCCTCCGCTTGTTTGATCGTCTCGTGGAGGGATTGAAAGTCGTCCTCAAGTTGGCAACGGTGCTTATTGCGACAGGTACCCCAACCGT
>DQCH01000010.1:24029-34864 GCA_003545155.1 Candidatus Acetothermia bacterium | reverse complement strand
AGTGGTTGAAACGCACCTCATTACTTGCTACAATCTGCTCATGATCCCACGGAGTGTTATGCCAGCTATCTTGGAAGCGTTATCTGATACTCCCGTCGTTTTGCTTAACGGTGCCAGACAGACGGGTAAGAGCACATTGACACAATGGTTAACACAGGAAGCTCATCCCGCACGCTACATCACCCTTGATGATACCGCAGTGCTTTCCGCTGCGCGCAGTGATCCCAGTGGTTTCTTGGCGGACCTTGATGGTCCTCTGGTCCTCGATGAGGTGCAACGAGCTCCTGAACTGTTCTTAGCAATCAAGGTTGTAGTCGATCGCAATCGCGTACCCGGTCACTTCCTATTGACTGGCTCAGCCAATCCGCTGCTCCTTCCTAAGTTATCAGAATCGCTTGCTGGTAGAATGGAAATCCTAACTCTTTGGCCCTTTTCTCAAGGTGAGCTAGAGAAACGAAGGGAAGACTTCATAGATCGGATATTCGCAAACAGACTTCCGCAGTTCCCGACTAGCGATCTTAGTAGAAACGAGCTTATTCGGCGCGTACTGACTGGTGGGTATCCTGAGGTGGCAGTGAAGCTATCCGCAAGTAGGCGCAGTGCCTGGTTCCGCTCGTATGTTACCACCATCGTTCAACGCGAGGTTCGGGATCTGGCGAATATTGAACACCTTACTATGATGCCCCGCTTGCTCTCCTTGTTGGCAGCTCGTGTTGGCTCGCTGATGAACTACACTGAGATCTCGAACAGCCTTGGTCTACCGCAGAGCACCGTAAAACGTTACATGGCTCTGTTCGAAATGACTTTCTTATCTCAGCCTCTTCCTGCTTGGTCAGCTAACCTTGGTAAGAGACTCATCCGGTCACGCAAGTTGGTTCTGAATGACACCGGCTTGCTAGCCCACCTAGCGGGGTTAAACGAGGAGCGGATCAAGTCCGATCCCAATACCTTTGGTGCCCTGTTGGAAAACTTCGTCATCATGGAGCTAAGAAAGCAAGCTACCTGGAGCGAGATTCAGCCCCAGTTCTTCCACTTTCGTACGCGAAAAGGGCAGGAAGTAGATATAGTGCTGGAGAACCCTGCCGGCGAGGTCGTGGGGATTGAGGTCAAGGCTTCATCAACGGTCAAAGCGCACGACTTTAAGGGGTTGAAGTACCTCAGCGATCTGTTAGGTGACCGCTTCCTCCGCGGGATCGTTCTCTATACCGGTGATCAACCCGTTCCTTTCGGCTCAAACCTGTATGCCCTGCCGGTGGGTGCGCTGTGGCGGAGCAGTAAACTGCCTCGTGGGATGTTAACAAACAAGGCCTGACCACGGCGCTTTGATGACGGAGGCGCTACATCACTGTATAAGTCCAATGGTAGACCCCTAAGCGTTGAGAAGGCTCTCTTCCCTGAAGCTGAAGTAGCCATCTCTGCTGACGATGATATGGTCTAGGACTTGAATATCGACCACTCGCGTCGCTTCGACGAGCGCTCGCGTGAGGCGCTGATCATCCCCAGAAGGCTCAGGATGACCGCTGGGATGGTTGTGGACTAGGAATAGACCCACGGCATGGTGGGAGAGGGCCGCTTCGATGACTCGCCGGGGGTAGATGGCCACGCGATCGAGTGTCCCCTCGTGGAGGGTCTCATAATCGATGACCTCGTTTTTGACGTTCAGATAAATGACCATGAGAGCCTCATTGGGGAGACCGGAGAGCTTCATCCGGGCGAAGTCCACCACTGCTTGGGGCGAGGAAAGGAGGTCCTTATGCTGCATCCTCTCTGCCAGATATTCCCCGCCAAGCTCTCTGACCAAAGTGATAAGCGTTGCCGATGTTGTTGTGAGACCAGCCATCTCTTCCAGTTCTTGCTGACCGGCATCGAGTACGCCGGAGAGGCTCCCGAAGTTCTTAATGAGGTCTTTGGCTAGCGGTTTTACATCTCTTCGAGGAATGGCATAGGTCAACAGAAGCTCCAGGAGTTCATAATCATGCAACCCTTTACCTCCAGCTTTCCGGAGCTTTTCCCTCAGTCGCTCCCGGTGGCCGATGTAATGGGGCCTTTCCTTTGCTTTCATCTCTATATTATCATCCTGAGCTGCTGGTTCAACTTTTTCTCCGCTTACTCATGCTTTCCTCTCTTCCGCCGGGTGCGGTTCAGAAATCGCTCAACGGACTAGAAATACGAAATCTCTTAATATCCATTCCGCTCCATCCGCTTACAGCTAGAGTCCCCCCGAAACTCACTGTTCTTCAAGAAAAAAAGCAAGGAGCTTCCTTAACTGGCTAGAAGCCCAGGGGGTTACTGGCATCTCTCGACGCGAATGAACTTCAGGGCATTAGATGGTTCTAGCTCAATTTGAGGGTTGCCGCTACTGGCAGCTACGATTGGAGAGGGACCGATGATCACGCAATGTCCCACAAACTTTTCCTTATAGCGTCTAAGCTCAGCTTCCGGATCATCCACCGGGTCTATTTGAACACTGAAATTTCCACTGTATAACATGATATATTTAGAAGAGTAATATGACCGAAGTTTGGCATTATCAACATACGCACGAACATAAATTTTTTCAGCATTACCAATGTAATTCGCAACATCTGCGACATCGATGGTTCTAGGCGAACGAGGTATGACGAAGAATAGTACAATTCCGATGATAAGCACGGCTATGATGACACCCCACAAGAGTCGTGCTTTGTGCGTTTCCTTAGAGGGTTTCTCTGGTACTCCGACTTTTTTGTGCACCTCATAAACGCCCCTGGCCTCCCCAAGAGATTCGGTAGGGGCTACAGAAAGATCAGCGGTATCTGTGGGAAGCGAAACCAACTGCAGGTGCAGCAACCCTGCCATTCGGTCGATCTCTTTTGGGGTAAACTCGATGCCTAACCTGCATTTCCATGATGGGTCTATGATCAGATTGACCAACTTATCAAACCCAATGATATTCCCCATATACGGTCTTAGGCGGTCAACGTCAACGTTAATCTTAGAATCTGGATGTCTAGTTGGATAGAGAACGATGAGTTTCTTTATATCGTCGAAGGCATTTTTCTTTCTTCGTTTTAACGCAGCCGCTTTATTCTTGGTGAGGAATTGTTCTTTATGCCTGTTTAGCCAGTCTCGCAACCTATGATATTCACGCAGGGTTTGATTAACTGGATTGCCTTGACCCAAGCTGATGCCATCTTCTCGTGTCCAACTACCATTACAGCTTCCATTGATGGGTTTGTCCGCGCTGCTCTTTAATTCAATCAGAAAAATACTTGTCTTAGTAAATACAGTGAGGTCAATTTGAGCATCAGTGACCCGGTAGTTTGCAAATACGAAATAGTTCTCCTTCCGTCGTGCAAGAGACTCGCAGAGTCCTCTCACAGCCCTATATTCATACGGATGCTCTGGTTCCTCTGACCACCATAGCTTGACAGCCATTGCTTTACCTCAACCTCCTGCATAAGGTTTCGAGAATTATGAATTTCAGATGCATCAGAGCTGTAAGAGGGAACTTCCCAGACTCAGACGTTAAATTGGGCATCAATCCCCTCTTTTTACGCCTGCTGCTCGATCTTTTCATCTTCAATATATGATACTACTCTCAGGCGAACCACATCAACTCCGCGCATTGTTTTCTTCAGCTCTCAGGTGGCTCGTCGGCCTCTTCGATCTTCTCGACAACAATGGTGCACTCGGTCACCAAGGCGGCGATCGCGCCGATAGCGGCCAGGGTAGGCAACAGGACAGCTCCAACCACGCCGAGTGTCAGTGGGATCTCGATCAGGGTCTTTCCCTCCTTGTTCTTGATGGTGACGCGGCGGATGTTTCCCTAGACGAACCAGCCTTTTTGACCGTGGAGACAATTTCGGGGATATAATACCGATTTCTTATGTAGCTTCCGCTCTGGAAATCATTTCTTCAATAGGTATGCCCGTGGGTTGATCCAGATGATCCAAGAGGTTCTTGATACAGTGTCTTTAGGTGGATGAGAAGAGCACTTTATCCGTTCCCTGCTCGTTAGAGATTGATGGATGTTCTCAAACAGTACTGGTGATCCACAATGGGTGTCAATCCTCTTCACCGCTTGGTTGGCAGCGTTTGAGTTCCCTGTCAGCGATTGCGCGGCATTCTGCGTTAATACGCTTCGATTTCTGCGCTCCTTCTAGGATCCTGATAATCAATTTTAGATCTGCGGTTTCAGCAAACACTATGCAATCAGGTTGGCTCTTGTGGGCCTTCTCTATACTTGCCACTGGAACGTTGCGAGCTCTCAGGTAGTTGATAACACTCTCATGTTTGACCGCTGGATGGTCGCCTGGCTGGAGCACACAGCAATCCTCACTTCCAGCCCGATAAGTGGTCATATTGACAATCACGGCCAGACCATGATTGCTGTCTGGATCACTGATAACAAACCACAGGTGCCTCCTGTCTGGATCATCGGGGAACCCTCCCCAGAAGGTGGTGCCCAGCTTGATCATGCGTTAGCACTCCAGCAGATTGAACACGAAATTGTCCGCTTCGATCTCAGAGGCAATCTCCTCTGCCTCGTTCTCTCTCCCGACTGCCTTCAGAATGTCCTTGTAGGATATCGGAATGCTGCCTCCATCTGGATTTTGCCATTCTGGGAACTTATGAGTAAGATCTCTGAGGTGCCACCGGCTCATCAGGCCATACTCGTCGAAGATTTCCCTCAGTAGCTCGATCTCCGCTTCTGAGAGACGATCATACTTGGGAATCGAAGTAAGGACTACGTCATAATCCACTCTCTCAATGAAGTCGCACCAGTATGTCGACTCTGAGAACATTGGATCGTCCGTGATAAGATTCTGAATTCGGCTCACAACTGGACCATGTGGAAGCGAATAGTAGGAGTCTCCAGTTAGCGGTTGTCCCCATTTTCGGAGGGCCTCTCTGTCAGCGATGTAGAGTAGCTTGATAAGCTTGAGATACTTCATCCTCCCGTTCGTTCTCTCGAGTAGCCAAGCAGCCATCTGTGTGGATTTCTGCTCATCAAGACATGTGATCACCGTCGTCACCTCCTTCTCTAATCCCATATTAGGGTTTTCGCAAGAATGTGCAAGCTCGCCATGAAATTCTGGGGGCATAAATCGCAACGCGAGTTCACCAGCACGCACAAATCCTTGGAATCACATCTTGCCTCTTGATCTCCTTGGTCAATAGGATTCATCTTACAGTGTAGCGGCAATCTCCAGTCATCCCTAGCAACGCCGTCTGTCAAAACGCTCAAGCCGAGTCATCGTCCTTTTCGACCTTCTCCACGACGATGGTGCACTCGGTCACAAGGGCTGCGATGGCGCCAATGGCGGCCAGGGTAGGCAACAGGACAGCTCCAACCACGCCAAATGTCAGTGGGATCTCGATCAGGGTCTTTCCCTCCTTGTTCTTGATGGTGACGCGGCGGATGTTCCCCTGGCGTACCAGCTCTTTGACCGTAGAGACCAGCTTCTCGCCGCTGATGGCGAACTCCTCTTTTCGAATCTTCTCTTCGTTTATTCCATCCCTCCTTTGATGCGATGATCGACGAGTTGGATATCACGGTGTTGCGGTGACAAACGTCTTTCGATCTTTCTTGCAGATTACCTGAATGACGTTGCGACCAGACATGAGTGCGGTCGGCACTCCACCTCCGGGTTCGACCCACTGGCCAACCATGTAGAAGTTGAAAAGCCCTGGCAGGGTTTTACTCATCCGCATGCCCATCGTTTTCGTAGTAATCAACCACCCTTCAAAGCTTCCCTTCCAGTTGCCGGTGTAACGTGCCCAGGTCATCGGCGTCGCTACATCGCACATCTCCACCTGCGAGCTTATCCCCGGGAACCGCTGTTCAAGGCCCGCAATAACCTGGTCTGCGACTTGCTCCTTCTCCGCCTTGTAGAGGTCAGGATCCTCTTGCAGCCTCTTCCAGCGTTCGTAGTCGGATTCTAACATGACGCGCAAGACGGTCTTTCCCGGTGGGGCAAGGTCTGGATCGAAGTTGTATACCTGCACTGCCAGGTGCTTGCGCTGCTTCCCATCGATCGTGATAGGCGAAGCAAGGGGAAAGTCTATCCCCGAAACGGTCTGCGGTAGGTCGTCAAACGAGCGCGCCACACCCAAGCCGATGTACAGCAGGGGAGGGAACACGGGGAGGTTCTCGTAGTATCCCCGAATCTTGTCGTTGACGTAGTTTCCTTCAAGCATATCGAAGATCGTGGTGTGGCCATCTGCAGCGGAGATGATGATGTCACTTTTGTGTTCCGTGCCGTCGGCCAGGCGTACGCCGACCGCTCGATCGTTCTCCACCAAGATCTTGCTGACCAGGGAGGAATACTGAACCTCTCCTCCCAGATCGAGGTAGCGTTGTTCAATCGCACGTGCAAACGGCAGCGAACCCCCGATTGGATAGCCGGCCGACTTGTTGTGCATCCAGGCAAGCGTCATCATCAGAGCCATCATCGGAAAGTCGGGCATGTCAAAGGTGAGCGCGAACGCTTCGCGCAGGAATGGGTTCTTGAAACGGTGCGCGAAATCCTTAATCGATGTCCTACCCCATCTCTTGAACAGCCCCAGGAATGGGAGCATCTTCACCATCATCTTCAGTCCATCAATCGGGCCGTATAGCTCCGGGGCTTTCCCCACCGGCATGCTCATGCGAGTGAAGCGGTGGAGAGCCTTGGTGAACGTCTCGATGAGGTCCTTGTCCTCTGGGGCAAGTGCTTTCATGTGCCGCTCCAGGTGGTCGATGTCGGTGTAGACGATGAAGACCTTGTTCCCCTCTCCCTCAATCCGTACGAATTCCTCGTGGTTGATCATGCGCCGTCTCTGCACAGCACCCACCTCTTCCCACAACCGGTAGAAGCCGTTACCCGGCGCCGAGCCGACCAACCAATGCAGACAGCTGTCGATGGTATAACCGCTTCGTTTCCAAGATGTGCACAGTCCGCCGGGGATGTTGTGCATCTCAAAGATTTGAGTGTGATAGCCGTTCATCCGGCCGTAGCACCCTGCAGATAGTCCTGAGATACCGGCTCCAATGATGGTAATAGACCGTTCCATACTATCTTACCTCCGTCACTTCGTATCTTCCGCTTTTGATACTAATCTACAATAGGCCGATCCAGCAAGGTAGAAGGACGATTCGCTCTTTCGGGCCGACCGAGTTCCCGCGCCGATGTGGGGCAGGAGATAGGTACAAAGAGCGCCTCATCTTGAGCTGAACCGTGCAACCGACTAAAGTCATGATTAGCTAGGCGAAAGCCGGCGCAAGGCGCTCCAGCGACAGGTGTTGGTGTACGATATTAAGGGTTCCTCGCTGTTTTAAGTGGGTAGTCAGACGGTAAGCTTACCCACAGTTACAATAAGGAACCCAGGAAGTCGGGAGGAAAGACAAGGCCGCAGTTCTGATATGAAGGAAGCAAAAAGTCAATCCTTTTCCTGGTCTCCTTGCTTCCTAATAGTTTTAAAGGCCCTCGGTTCAAGCGGATAACCCGAAGCTGAGCTTATCTGAGCTCAGCACCAGGTTACCCACACTGAATAGCGAAGAGCCGAATTAAGGGGGATGAATGGACGAAGAGAGGCTTTTAAACCTGCGCAGCATCCTGGGAAAGATCGGTGATCACCTTTGACCCGGCTGGAATCAAGGCGCAGATCGATGATCTAGAGAGGGAGATGGCCTCCCCTGGGTTCTGGGAAGAACGCGGTCATGCCGCAGAGGCGAGCCGTCGCCTGGAGCAAAACCGCGCTCTTCTCTCTCGCTACCGCGCCTTGAGTGAGGAGATGGAGGAGGTAGAGATTCTCCATCAGATGGCAGTGGAGGCGGAGGATGAGAAGGAGCTAAAGACGCTTGAAACAAGGCTCGCTAAGCTTGAGGAAGAAACGCGCCAGTTTCGCATCGAGCTCACCTTCTCCGATCCCTACGATCTTGGTGACTGTTACCTCTCGATCAACGCCGGTGCAGGAGGGACCGACTCCCAGGATTGGGCCCAGATGCTCCTTCGCATGTATGGACGATACTGCGAGCGCGCGGGGTTCAAGGCGGCGCTGCTTGAGGTGAGCTCGGGTGATGAGGCGGGGATCCGCAGCGCCACGTTGGAGGTCAAGGGGCGCTATGCCTACGGCAACCTCAAGGTGGAAAAGGGGGTGCACCGCTTGGTGCGGATCTCACCGTTCGATGCGGCCCACCGGCGTCACACCTCGTTTGCCGCGGTGAGCGTCATCCCGGTCACTGAGGCAGAGGAGCTCCAGATCGACCCCAAAGATCTGCGCATCGATACCTACCGCTCTTCTGGTGCGGGTGGGCAACACGTCAACGTCACCGATTCAGCGGTGCGGATCACCCACCTTCCTACCAAGGTCGTCGTCTCCTGTCAGAACGAGCGCAGCCAACGTCAGAACAAGGAGACAGCGATGAGGGTCCTTCGCTCCCGGCTTGCCGAGCTTCTCCGCCTAAAGGAGGCTAAGAAGCTGGAGGAACTACAGGGGGAGTTAAAAGAGATCGAGTGGGGCAGTCAGATTCGCTCCTACGTCCTTCATCCCTACCATATGGTGAAGGACCACCGTACTTTGACAGAGACAGGGGATGTCGACGCGGTCCTTGACGGCGATATCGCGGCCTTTATCGAGGCTTGCTTGGAAGGCGGGAGACAAGATAGTGGGTGAAGAAAAGGGCGTTAGTCTCTCAAGCTGTCAAGATACCCCTGCAGGATGAGGACAGCGGCAAGGCTATCGCTCTGCGCCCTCCGGCGTTTGCGCGATAGGTTCGCTTGTATCAGTACCCGTTCTGCCTCGATGCTCGTGAGGCGCTCATCGAAGGTGTCGACTGGAAGCGAGCTTGCCTCATGCAATGATGCGGCGAAGGTGAGCATCTCCTGCGCCATCTCCCCGAGGGAACCGTTCATGTTAAGCGGCAATCCAAGGACGATTTTTTTAACTCCTCTCTCCTCGATGAGGTGGGCGAGGAAAGCAAGGTCCTGGTCCAATTTACGGCGTGAGTAGACAGCAAGAGGGCTTGCCAGGATTCCCCCCTCGTCGCTTAAGGCAAGTCCGAGGCGTCGGCGGCCGTAGTCGATGCCGAGGATACGCACGATCACGTTCCAATGATCTCGAGTGCGCGACGTACGAGCTCTTTTAGAGGGAGATCCTCTTCGCGCAGGCGTTCGAGTGCCCGCCGCGCCTCCCGGCGCGAGAAACCGAGGGACTTTGAGGTGAGGGCGCGCAGGGCAGTCTCCTCCTTCTGTGAGAGAGGGAGAACCGTGGGTGCTCCAAGGAGTTCAGGGCTGACCTTGTCGCGCAGTTCGACCAAGATCCGCTGTGCCGTCTTCCTCCCGATCCCCTTCACTGCCACTAGCTGCTCCACGTTACCGGTCGCCACGGCCTCCACAAACGCCTCCGGTGAAAGCGTGGAGAGAAGCTGTAAAGCAAGGCGCGGTCCGATCTGGCCGACCGGAAGCAGGCTACGGAAGATCCTCCGTTCCTCCTCGGTGGTGAACCCGAAGAGGTGGATCGCATCGTCGCGTACGACGAGGTGGACGTAGACGACTGCCTCTTCTCCGGAATGAAACGTGGACAGGGCACGCGTCGGGCAGAAGATACGGTAGGCGATCCCCCCGGTCTCAATCACCAGGTGATCGCCTCCGATGCGCACCAGGCGGCCGGTGATCGAATCGATCATTGAACTTCCTTTAAACTTGCCCGCGCCCCGCTCGCCTCCTTAAGTTCCGCCGTGAAGCGAGAAAGGAGGCTCGGCGGCAACAAGATGCGCACGTGGCCAACCTCGTCGTATGTCACTTTCTCCACGTTTGCTATGTGTCGATGGATCAATCCCATCACCGCCGAGCCCAGTTCAGGTGGAAAACGGATTTCGATCTTAACATGACGCTTCACCTCCACGATTGTCGCCTCTACGAGAGCCTCCTTGGTGACATCGGCGTATGCGCGGATCAGCCCTCCCAGGCCAAGCTTCTTGCCCCCGAAGTAACGGACTACTACTGCCAATACATTGTACAACTTTGCAGCTTCTACCTGTTGCATGATCGGGCCGCCGGCCGAGCCTGCCGGTTCACCGGCATCCTCGGTGTAAACTATCGGATCGGACTCTCCCATTAGACGGTATGCATAGCAAACGTGAGAGGCATCATGGTAGTTGCGCCGCACGCGCCCGAGGATTTCTTCGATCTCCTTCTCGGAGGCAGCCGGATAGAGGAGTCCGATGAAACGCGACTTCTTACGCGTGATACGCGTAGAGACCGGCTCTTTGAGTGTGAGGTAAGAATCGATCATGCACTCCCTTCAAGACCTGGGTCCGGCTCGTCGACCAGTGAGTTTGCTAGCTCGAATGCTTTCCTCACGGCTGCCTCTTCCCCTTTGATCAGGAGGGAGACGCTCCCCGCGCCCTGGCCGACACCGCCACTAGTGACCTGCATCGCCTCGACAGGGAAGAGCGCCTCCAGGGCATCGATCTCAGTAACTACCCTTCCCACCAAGGGGTGCATCCCGCATGGGATTCCCATGCAAAGGTCTATCCGGCCGCTGCCAAGCTCGTTTGCGAGATCGGTGATGGACGTGTGGATCGCCTTTTGAAGGCCGATCGGGATGATAAGATCCACCCCGCGGACAAGTGAAAGAGAAAGGTAGCGACCGACCGTCCCGCCGGTGGGGGAGCCCATGAGGACGCCGACGTTTCCCCAGGGGTCGAGGGCGTTTCCCCCTTTTATTACAACGTCCCCCGCCTTAAGTGTGTCAAGCAGTCCCTGTGGGGACACTTCCGCCGGCTCTCCTCTTACAAGGACGATCTCGCCTGCCTCGCCGAGGCGGGCGTTTAGGTTCCAGCGATCGTCGATGAACCCAGCCGCAAA
>DQCH01000010.1:21273-23925 GCA_003545155.1 Candidatus Acetothermia bacterium | reverse complement strand
ACCCCCTTGGCGATCAATCGCTTGGAGGCGTTCGGATTTAAAACAACACAAGCTTTCATCGTCCTCCCCGTTTGCAAAGAGACTTATTGATATGCTATAAACTTTGCCACTGCAATTCAAAACAAACTTCAGGGTGATTAAAGAAAAATGTGCCCCAGCCAACTGGACTATGAGAAGGAAGTCCGCCAGTTCGAGTGGAATATTCCTGCGGACTACAACATCGTTGATGTCGTCACAGGACATGCTAAGAAGAACCCAGACAAAGTGGCGGTATTCTGGGAAGACACCGATGGGAACGAAAGGCGTGTAACCTTTGCCGAGCTGCTCGGCGAGACGCGCCGCTTCGGAAGCGCCCTAATCGAACTGGGCGTAAAGAAGGGGAATCCGATCCTGCACATGTTGCCGCGCCTTCCGGAGGCACACGTAGTGCAGTTGGGGACGTTCGCCGCCGGTGCGGTCGCCGTCCCCTGCTCGGAGATGTTAAAGGCAAAGGAGATCGCCTATCGCGCCCAGGCAAGCGGGGCCAAGGTGATCGTCGCTGACGCTTCCACTGCGGAGGCGGTGGAAGCTGCACGCGGTGACTCTCCAATAGAGACTTGCATTCTCATCGGAGGAGTGCGCGAGGGATGGATCAATTTCGAAGAGTTGATGGAGAAAAGCTCATCCCCCACAGAGAAGGTCAAGTTGACCGCAAAGGATCCAATGACGATCAGCTTCACCTCGGGGACGACAGGGGGCGCCAAGCCAGTGGTGCACAAGCACCGCTGGATGTACTGCCACAACCGCGTCACAGCCCGCTATTGGTGGAACGCCACCGAGAAGGACGTGATCTGGGCAACGACTGCTCCCGGCTGGGCAAAGTGGTACTGGAGCCCGGTCGGGGTAGGACTGACCACCGGTGCGAGCCAATTGATGTACAACGGCCGCTTCGACGCCGAGCGCTACCTTAAGCTCCTTCAAAAGTACAAGGTGACCAAGCTATGCGCCACTCCCACCGAGTATCGACTGTTTGCTCAGCTTCCGGACATGGAAAAGTATAAGCTCACCTTGAGCGACGCCCTCTCGGCTGGTGAGCCGCTAAACGTTGAACCGATCGAGGCGTTTAAGCGGGCTTTTGGGGTGACAATCCGCGATGGTTACGGCCAGACCGAGAGCATATGTCTGGTGTGCAACTATCCTGGCCTTGAAGTGAAACCGGGGGCGATGGGAAAGCCGACGCCAGGTCCTGGGGTGACTCTGATCAACGAGGAGGGAAACCCGGTTGTGCAGGGAGAGATCGGCGAGATCGCCCTTCGCCCGGACAACCCGGCGATCTTCGATGGGTACTGGAACTCTCCCGATCTTGACCGGGAGGTGTTCTCGGGCAATTGGTACCGGACCGGCGATCTGGCGCGTATGGACGCGGACGGGTACCTGTTCTTTGAAGGAAGGGCTGACGATGTGATCCTTACCTCCGGCTACCGGATCGGCCCGTTCGAGGTGGAAGACGCATTGGTTAGCCACCCTGCAGTGGTAGAAGCAGCCGCTGTCGCCTCACCGCATCGCGAGCGGGGGGAGATTGTGAAAGCGTTTGTCATCCTCGCCAATGGGTATACTCCTTCTGAGGAACTGGTGAAAGAACTACAGGATCATGTAAAGAGCGTCACCGCGCCGTATAAGTACCCACGGGCAATCGAGTTTGTGAGTGAACTTCCCAAGACGACCAGCGGGAAGATCAAACGTGCTGTGCTGAAGCGCCGTGAGTGGGAGGGATGGAACCGACGATGAGACAAAAAGGAGTAATCCTAGAAGGGGCGATCGCGCTCTTGATCGCCCTCCTTCCTGTAACGGCCTTCGCGTTCGGGATCGGCGTGGAGATCCCGTTTTATACACTCGATCTCACCACGACGCTGGCGCAGGTGACGGTGGCAGCCGAGGGAGCTCTCGGTGCGCTCGGAGTTCCTCCAGCAGAGGCAGCCGAGGTTTTGAACGAGATTGACATGGAGGTGAGTGCCCTGCCCCTCCTCTTTCCGGTTCCGCTTCTCGGTGGGTCGATCGAGTTTTCTCTCCCGTTTGTCCTAATCGACGGGTTGCGACTCTCGGGTGGATTCTTAAATGACGCACTGCTGCGCGGGCTTGCCGACCTGTTTGATCTTATGGTGCCCCAGCCGCTCCTTCATGAGCAGTTTGAAGCTGATGGCTTTGAAGCGACGGTCACTGCTGATGTCTCCTTTTTCACGTTCATGCTGTCCACCGACCTCGTAAAGCGACTCGACCTGTTGATCGCCGGGATCGATATTGGGTTGGGGCTCGACCTCATTCAAGGGAGGATCACCCCGGAGGTTGCCCTCGATGTTCCAGGGTTTGAGACGGAAGTGGATGCGGCTCTTGCTGCTCTTCACCTTGGCGAGCTTTACTGGTCGGCGTTCGCCGCGCACGGCACCTTTGGGTTTGAGATCGGCCTGCCGTTCTTGCGGACGTTTGTCGAGGTTCGCTACCTCCTTCCCATAAGCCGTACTCCAGGCTGGTGGGGGCTTGACATCGGTGGTTTCACTGGGAGTGTGGGGTTAGTGATTCGTTTCTGATGGACGATCAGGCGCTGTTGAACCTGGCGATCGAGGCGCGAAAGTACGCTTACTGTCCCTACTCGAATTTTCCGGTTGGGGCGGCCCT
>DQCH01000010.1:19953-21209 GCA_003545155.1 Candidatus Acetothermia bacterium | reverse complement strand
ATCTGTGCGGAGAGGATCGCTCTTTCTAAGGCGATTTCTGAAGGGGAACACGACTTTGTGAAGATCGCGGTTATATGTGACGCCGAGCACTGCCAACCCTGCGGCGCCTGTCGCCAAGTCCTCTACGAGCACGCCCCCGATCTTGAGGTCCTTATGGGAAATCCACAGGGTGACTTCAAGCGCACGACGATCCGAGACCTGCTTCCAGAGGCGTTCTCGCTTTAGAAAGTGAGTGATTTAGCGGGTGAGCAATCAATTGAGAGATTGAGTAATTGAATCATTGAAGCTTTTAATCGTCCGATCTCCCGCTCACTCAATCACTCAATCACTAAATCTCTCAATCGCGAAATTATTCAATCTTCCGTGATCCGTTCAATGACCAGCGGACGCGGTGTGATCGGGCCCTCGCCGATCTCGTAGGCTTCCTTCACCAGCGCACGTGCCTGCTTGAGGTTTGTTGCGTCGTTCACGTGGAGGACCGCCAGCGGCTCATCTGCTTGCACGTGGTCACCCACTTTGTGCAGTAACTCGACCCCGACAGCGGGATCGATCGTGCCCTGTTTAACGAACCGCCCGGCGCCGAGGAGATTTGCCGCCCGGCCGACAGCAAGCGCATCAACCCCAACTAAGGTACCTGAATGAGAAGCCAGAATCTCCGCCCTTGTGGCTGCCGTTGGAAGTCGCAAAGGATCATCGATGATGGATAGATCGCCGCCTTGGTTTTTCACCATCTCTTTAAACTTCTTCAGGGCTGAGCCATTGTGCAGGAGGCCGCGCAGGGTTTCAATTGCCGCGTTTCGTGCACTTTCCTTTCCCGAAAAGAGGAGAAGCTCTGCCCCCAACTCGCAGCAGAGATCCTTCAGGTCCTGTGGGCCCTCTCCTTTGAGGGTGGCGATCGCCTCTTTCACCTCCAGGGCGTTTCCGACCATGTACCCGAGCGGCTGCGACATGTCGGTGATCAAGGCCGAGACCTTCCGGTCAAGATGCGTTCCGATTGAGACGAGCAACTCTGCGAGCTTTCGTGAGTCCGCAAGCTTGGGGAGGAAAGCGCCGGCGCCAGTCTTAACGTCGATGACGATCCCCTTTGCTCCGCCAGCGAGTTTCTTCGACATGATCGAGGCGACGATCAACGAAAGGGAATCGACCGTGGCGGTCACATCGCGAAGTTCGTAGAGGAGTCGATCGGCCGGAACTATGTCCTCAGTGTGGTCTGCGAGAGCAACACCTGAGTGCTTGACCAGTGAGAGGAACTCCTC
>DQCH01000010.1:0-19874 GCA_003545155.1 Candidatus Acetothermia bacterium | reverse complement strand
GTGTCTCCCACCCCGCCGGTCGAGTGCTTATCGACCGGGAAGCCGGGCATCTCCGAGAGGTCGAGCATGGTGCCTGAATGTGCCATCACATCGGTGAGAGTGATTGTCTCCTCATCGTTCATCCCTTGGAAGTAAATCGCCATCAACAGGGCAGCGACCTGGTAGTCAGGGACCTTCCTTTCCACGTATCCTTCGATTAAAAACTCGACCTCTTCCCGAGTGAGCTTCTCCCCGTCACGCTTCTTTCTGATCAGATCGACCGTTTTCATGTCTCTGATTCTAGACGGGAATTATCCTTCGGTCCAGTCATCCATTGGTAGAGGATGGCGCGGTTCCCGGAAAAACCGCGCTTCTCGTAGAAACGCTGCGCTGATGAGTTCTGTGGCCGGGTTAAAAGGCGGATTCCAGCGAGCCCGAGCCTGTTGACAAGCGCGAACGCCTCCCCAAGGAGGGCCGTTCCCACCCCACGGCGGCGGTATCCTTTAAGGACATGTAACTCATCCAGGTAGAGGAAACCGACGCGCTTGTCGAGTTTGGGAATGCGAACAAGCGCGGCATACCCGACTGGCTCTCCATCGAAAAGGGCAGCTAGGAACCAGCTCGAATCGGAAGAAAACGCGTCGTAGCGTTTAAGACTCTCTCGTACCCCCATCTCGACGTCCTTTACCGTTTGTGGATCCTCGGGATGTTCCTCCGCGTGGATCGCGGAAAGCAGCACGAGTAGCTGTGGACAGTCCTCTTCCTTGACTCGGATAACCTTGATCTTTCCAGGCATGGTTTTCGGCATACTTTAGAGGGTATCCTGATCTGCGAGGGGAGTCGAGCCTTGCAGAGCCTGACGTGCCCGCATCGAATCGGTATACTTAAACCTTGGAGGTGGAAAGATGCCGGATTTTTCCCGATTTCTATTTCGTGTGAAAGACAAGCAAATCGAAGAGGAAGCCAAACGAATAGTGGCGAGCCTTGGGATCAAGGACATCGAGATCAGACGTGATGATACGATCAAGGATGCATGGTTGGAGGACAACGAGGCGCTTAAAACTACCTACGGACTGGGGGACATTCAGGAGTACCTGGAGAATCTGGTCTCTTAATCGGGAGATCGGAGAATTGAGAGATTGAATGAGCGGGGGATTGAGAGATTGTGGAGGTAAATCACTCAATTACTCAATCACTAAATCATTCAATCTCTCAATCGATTACTCACTCGTTAAATCACTCAGAAGGGAAAGGCCCGACTCTTACAGATCTGCGGTCCGCTCTTCTAGCCCAAGCGGGCTCGCAGCCGGGATGAGGTGTAGTCCATCGCCCAGACGACCAGCATGATGAGAAGCATCAGTAACCCTGCCTCGCTCCAGCGCCAGAGTTTGGTGTACTGGTAGAGGCGTTGGCCGATCCCCCCTCCACCAACGATCCCGATGATCGTTGCCATGCGGACGTTGATGTCCCAGCGATAAAGGGTGAACGAGAGGTAGGGATTGATGATCTGAGGGATGATCCCGTAGATGATTACCTGCACTCTGTTCGCTCCGGTGGCCCTTATCGCTTCCACCGGACCAGGGTCGATCGATTCTAACCGCTCGGAGTAGAGCTTAGTGAGATCAGCTACCGAGTGCACAAAGAGTGCCAATACACCTGGAAACGCCCCCACCCGAACCCAGACAACAAAGATGATCGCCCAGATGATCGGTTCGATCGAACGTGTGATACTCATGGCACCGCGCACAATCGTATACACCGTGCGACCAAGCAACCCCTGCGTGAGGTTGCGTGCAGCCAGGAAGCTTAGCGGCACTGCAATCAGCACCCCGAATAGCGTGGCCATGAACGCCATGAAGATGGTGACGATGAGGAGGCGGATCCCATCTCCGAGAAGTGACCATTCTGGGCTCAAGAACGCCCTCCAAATCCTGCCGGTTTTCGGAGCACCGGTGAAGAACTTCACGAAGTCGACGCGTGTAACGAGCATCGCCGCCACCAGGGTGACGATCAACAACACCAACAACGCGATCGACCAGCTCCGGCGGTACCAGGGGTACCTCTCCGTCTCCACATCCTTAGCGCCCACCACCCGTAGCCCGCTTAATCGATCGTGCCACGCCTGCCCGTCCTTTGCTGCCATCACTCCCACAAGGGGGAGCCCGGAGAAGTGCCAGGTGAGATAGCGCAAAGCGCGGTTTCCCAGTGATGGAGCGCTGCCGTCCGCGCTGGTGAGGCGTAATCCAAGGAGTTTCATCCCTATTGATACTCCAAAGTTCTCCCACAGCGCGGCAGCCTCAATAACCACGAGGAGCATCACCCACCACGGGAGCGTGACAAAGCTTTTGGTGTGAAACACGAATGTGTTCCAGCAGTAGGAGACCATGGTCCAAAGGTAGATAAGAGCGATCGCATCAGTGATAAAAACGAACAGTCGCCCTCGCAGATCGGCGAGACTTCTCATCCAACGCGGCTTTTCCTGCATGAATCCGGCATAGTAACGGTCTTTCATCCTAGATGATCTTCTCCCTCACGCGGCCGCTGATATAGTCAAGCAGCCAGACCACAGCGACTATGGCAAAGACCACTGCTCCCACCTGATTCCACGCGTTTGAGAGGCGTCCCACCTGCCCCTTGTAGTAGAAAAGAATGCGTCCGATTCCACCTCCACCGACGAGAGCGATCACCGTGGACATGCGCACGTTGATGTCCCAACGGTAGAGGGAGAAGGCGAGGTAGGAAGGGATAATCTGTGGGATGACCCCGTAGAGGACGACCTGCCAGCGGCGAGCGCCGGTGGCGGCGATCGCCTCTAAGGGTCCAGGATCGATCGACTCGACCTGTTCTGAATAAAGTTTACCTAGCGCGGCAATGGTGTGAATCGTTAAAGCGAGCACACCAGCAAACGGGCCGAACCCGACCCACACTGCGAACACCACGGCCCACAGGATCGACTCGATCGATCGGAAGATGTTAAAGAACGCGCGCGCCAGCGTATAGATTAACCAGCCGAGCGGACTGAACCCCATGATGTTGCGTGCCCCAAGGAAACTTAAAGGGAAGGCGATAAGACCTCCGAAGATCGTGGCCAACAGGGCCATGAAGATCGACTCGAGCATTCCCCCCATGATCGAGTCCTTTAACTCCGGGTCAGGCATGGCGAGGTGTTCAAAGTCGGGTGTGACAAGCGCCTTCCACAAGTAAGCTGATTTGGGAGCACGGCTGAATAGGCGCTCCAGGTTGATCTGCGTTGCCAGCCATCCGACCCAGAACGTGAGTCCGATAAGAGCAACCGTCATCAAGCCGCGATTCGTCAGGTACCACGGTCGTGGTTTGGTTACGGGAAGCTCGTCCTTCACCTCTGCAAGGGGGACCATGTACGTCTTTGATCGAACGTCGTGGAGTAAGAGGCATTCCCGCCCTGATCGCCACAGGCTGACCGGGAGTAAAAGTACGGCGGCATGCCACCACAGGTAGCGGCTGATTCGGTCCTGCGTTCTCGGGAAGCGATGTGAGTGAGTGAGCAACCTCAGTCCGAACAGGCTCAATCCGATGCTGTGCCCGAAGGCATGGCCCAGTACCACCAACTCGAGGGTCGAAAGGACGACGAGCGGCCAACCCCAGATTGGGAGGGTCAACGTGCCGTAGAAGTTCACGTAGCGGACGAACCAGTAGCGATTGATGAGGAACATGACGGCGTAGGCCACATATCCCCACGATGCCCAGTCCAATAGAAAAGCGAACAGCCTTGGCTTTATCGCCCCCAACAGTGCTGGGAGACTGTTCGCCCTAGTGGACTTCAACCTGCTCGGCCTCTTCGCCATAGATCTTCTTGAAGCGCGCCTCATCGATCTCGGAGGGGAGTCCTTCGTACACGATCTTCCCGTCCTTAAGTGCTAGGATGCGCGTTCCATAACGGCGCGCAAGGGAAAGGAAGTGGAGACTAGCGATCACGGTGACCCCGTCTTCACGATTCATCAGTTCCAGGTAGCGCATCACGGAGTGGGAGGTGGCGGGGTCGAGCGCCGAGACCGGCTCATCGGCCATGAGCAACTCCGGCGCCTGCATCAGGGCGCGGGCAATACCGACCCGCTGCTGCTGTCCGCCAGAGAGCTCGTCCGCGCGCTTGTAGGCCTGCTCTGGGATCCCCACCCGCTCGAGATTGGCCATCGCCATCTTGATCTCAGGATGGGGAAACTGGTGGGCGGCCGACAGCCAGGGGTTGACGTATCCCAACCGTCCGGAAAGGACGTTTGTAAGCACTGACGAGCGTTTCACCAGGTTGAACTGCTGAAAGATCATTGCCATGCGGCGTCGGAGGTGGCGGAGATCTTTTGAACTCGCGGCCGTGACGTCGATCCCGTCAAAGTAGACTTTCCCCGCTGTCGGCTCGATCAGCCGGTTGATGCAACGAAGAAGCGTCGACTTCCCAGAACCTGATAGACCGATGAGAACGAGAAACTCGCCTTTTTTCACCGAGAAGGAGATATCGTCCAGGGCGAGGACATCACCGCGTTTATAGACCTTGGTCAGGTGCTCAACTACTAAGTGATCGGCCATGATCAATCCTTTAGCACTATTAAAGAAGCGGGAGGGGAGATCCCCCTCCCGCTATTTTGGCTCGTTTTCCGCGTTATCGCAGACTCCTACTTCTCGATCCCAAGAAGATCGCGGTAGGAGTCGTAGTAGGAATCGGTGATCTCGTTGACGGCGGTCCACTCGTAGAAGTTCGGGTCATTCCACAGGGCCTTCATCGCTTCATCCTTGAACTGATCCTGAATCGTGGCGACGATCGTGTCGGCGATATCGGTCGGGAAGTCCGGACCGAAGCAGAGGCAGTCGTTCGGGACCGGGCCCATGGTCATGACAACGCCGATATCCGTCAGCACGGTCTCAAGGTCATAGATCTTGCGCATAGCGCGGCGCAGGTCAACGCACATCCCACGGTCTTTCTTGTCGGAATACAGGGCGTTGTTTGCCTTACCCCAGATCCACAGCTCAGGGTCCATGCCGTACCGCCACTGCCAGCCAGCCCAGAATCCTTCCGCCGGCGGGAGCGGCGGTGAGCCGTACCCGGTGCAGAAGTCGCCCTGTCCTTCGATCAACGCCACCATGGAGTTTGTGTGTCCCCCACTCTCCACAATGCCACCGACGGTGATTCCATTGGCTTTAAATACGTCGTGTGGAAGGACGTAGCCGGATGTAGAGCCTGTCTCGTTGTAGATCCAGGTCTTGCCGTTCATATCCTCGAGCGTTTCGATCCCGGAGTCGCGGCGGGCATAGACGCTAGCAAAGTAGTAATCATTCCCATAGCGCATAGATGCAAGCCGCGGGGAGACGTTCCCGCCCGTTCGTTCGTAGATCCGGATATACTGGTCGGTCGTCGGGAAGCCGCACGTGTCGCCCTCTGAGGCTGCGAACGCCTCGATCATCGCCGTGTAGTCGGCTTGAAGGCTTGCCACGATGTACAGGCCGGTCTTGTTGTGGATATCCTCGGCGATCGCCTTTCCAACTGCCTCGACGGTTGCCCCCTCGGTCGAGGGAACAAGGAGCATGTAGATTGGGTTATCTGGACTTGATCCCACTTGGGCAAACCCAAACACACCTAGTGCCAGAACAGCCACTAGTGCCAAAACCACTATCCTACGCATACTGCCACCTCCTAGAAGTTTACGGTGCCCTCCGAGGGTGTCACCTTCACTTTCTGTTTGATATGCCACCCCCGATGTGATATTGATAACACTATCATAGGCTCTGCTCGTGGATAAGTCAACCGTACATACCTCGCGGGAGAGTTGACTTCTATTTGCGCTATACTTATAAGACGTAAGGAGCCTTGTAAAAAAAGCGAAATTTTAACCAAGGGGCGGTGAACTGTGCCAGGAAAGATTGGAGGAGAAAAAACGCGGTTAAAAGACGAGGCTAAACAGCGCTCTTCTAAAGGGAGGATCCTCCTAGAAGCAAGAGGGGTCTCGAAGGGTTTCCCCGGGGTTTGGGAACACCTCATACTGGATCACATAGATTTTGATGTCAGGGCAGGTGAGGTTCACACCCTCCTGGGGGAGAATGGGGCTGGAAAAACAGTGATAGCCAATATCCTCTCCGGATTTTACCTTCCTTCAAGCGGGCATATCTATGTGAAAGGTAAGGAGGTCTTCTTCAAGTCACCGCGAGATGGCCTCGCCTACGGGATAGGTATGGTTCATCAAGAGCTGATGCTAGTTAGGCCGTTCACAGTAGCGCAGAACGTTGCGCTTGGTCTATCTGATGGCGGGTTCACCGTACCTTTATCCCGAATTGAGGAGAAGTTGAGGAAGCTTTCAGAACGATTTGGCCTTAAGGTCGATCCCAGGGCGAGAATCGAAGACCTCTCTGCCGGGGAGCAGCAGAGGGTAGAGATCATGAAGGTCCTTTATCACGATCCTGAGGTTCTCATCCTGGATGAGCCGACCTCCCTACTGACGCCGGAAGAGGCGGACAGCCTATTTGCCGTCCTTCGGGGTATGACTAGGGCAGAGTATGGGATCGTGTTTATCACTCACAAGATGAAGGAAGTGATGAAGGTCTCCGACCGTGTGACCGTTCTCAAGTTGGGCAAGATGATGGGGACAACAATGGCTTCAAAGACGAGCGAGGCCGAACTGACAGAGTGGGTCTTCGGCAAGCATACTCCTATCCATCTTGAACGGGAGACGAATAGATCCGACAAAGTAGTGATGGAGATTCAGGGTGTACACGCTCTTGGCGCCGAACATAGGCTCGCTTTGCGTGGCGTCTCCTTTAACCTACACGAAGGAGAGATCTTCGGGATCGCCGGCGTTGCAGGGAACGGTCAATCCGAGTTGGTGGAGGTCGTTACTGGGTTGCGGCGTGCCACACAGGGACGGGTCACCCTGTTCGGCAAGGATATGACCAACTGCTCGCCGCGCGAGTTTATCGAGGCTGGGGTTTCACACATTCCGGAAAAGCGTCGAGAGGCCGGGGTTATCGAAGGGATGACCGTTGCTGAGAACGTCATGCTGAAGGATTATAGGACATCTCCGTTTTCCAGTAGTGGTATCTTGAGGAGGGCGCGGATTACGGAACACTCAAAAGAACTGATCTCGAACTTTAAGGCCATTGTGCCTGACCTGTGGAGAACGGAGACGAGAATCCTATCAGGGGGGAACATTCAACGCCTCATCCTTGCGCGGGAGACCTGGAGAAGGCCAAGGGTGCTCATAGCGGTTCATCCCACGGAGGGACTCGATACTAAGGCTATTAACCAGACGTGGAATCTTTTCATGAGTCTACGGGAAGAGGGCTCAGCGATCCTCCTTGTCTCTGAAGACTTAGATGAGGTGATGTCCCTATCGGATCGCATAGGAGTCATGTTCGAAGGAGAGATGGTAGCGATTGTTGAGGGAAAGGGAGCGAACCGGGCAGAGGTTGGCTCACTCATGGCCGGTGTGGGGAGCTAGCCCTTACTCTCGAATGTACGGTTTTCCCAGGGCTTTGGGAAAGCGAACCCGTCCGATTACCCCGGCGACTACAAGCAGGGTGACAATGTAGGGAGTCATGGCTATGAATTGCCAGGGGACTGCCTTACTTCCCGGCAGGTTTCGGATCCATGTCGCGAGGCTCTCGAAGAAGCCGAAGATGAACCCACCGAGAAGCGCCAACACCGGGTTTAGCCCACTGAAAACCACGGTGGCTAGGGAAATAAATCCCCTGCCGGCGGAAATCTCCTTGGTAACAGAGCCGATCCACGCGACGCTGATGTATGCTCCGGCTAAACCTGCAAGGACGCCACCAAACGTCGTGGCAAGGAGGCGCACCAGATTGACGCGGATCCCGGCGACGTCCGCTGCTTCGGGGCTCTCTCCGGTCGCCTTCAGGATCAGGCCGAAGCGTGTCCGCTTGAGGAACCAATGGGCCGCAAAGGGTAAGGCCAATGCCACAAGAATGATCGGGCTGATACTCCCAACTGGGGTGCGGATGGGTACCAGGCGGCTCTCCGCGGGAACGGCATGGAAGCCTGGCGCTCCCAGTACGATCAGGCCAAATGCAACGAACCCCAGTGCAAAGAGATTGATCCCGATTCCGGTGATCATCTGGTTTCCCTTCCAGTACGTGTTAATCACGGAGAAGATGAACCCGATGATGGCGCCTGTTCCCATTCCTGTAAGCAATCCGATCACTGCTCCGCCACTCTCCGCCGCCAACGCGCCAGTGAATGCGCTTACAAGCAGGATCCCCTCTAAACCGATGTTGAAAAGTCCAGCCGTCTCCCCGAAGATCTCGCCCACCGCGGTCAAGGTGATCGGGACCATGGCGTGTAGTGAGATGAAAAGGATGCTCCAGAGATAGCTCCAACTCATGCCGGTTCCCTCCTCCATAGGCTGCGCCAGCGGTTCCGGAAGAAACGGAACAGGCGCACAAGCTCAGGGATTGCCAGTGCAACGACGATAATCCCCTCGACCACTCGGACCATCTCTAGTGGCACGCCGGCGATGATCTGCATCATCCGTCCGCCGGCGTTCATACCGCCGAAGAAAAGCGCGGCGATGAGGATCCCTATCGGGTGGTTCCGCCCGACCATGGCTACCGCCATCCCGTCGAATCCAACATTGGCAAGCTGAGGGAGCCCGCTGTAGACCGCGTAGGTTGGGGGGAGCCCCATGACGATGGTTGCCCCGGCGAGCCCCGCTCCCAACCCACCGAGGATGAAACTTAAGAGCACGGTTCGCTTGCTGTTGATTCCTCCGTAGTGGGCAGCAGTCGGGTTCAGTCCAGCCGCACGCAGTTCGTAGCCAGCGGTGGTGTGCCACAAGAGGAAGTAGATGACTAGAGCGAAGAACACGGAGACAAACAGGCCGTAGGAGAGATCGGTTCCGTGAACGAGGATGGGAAGCCGCGCGCTTGCAGGGACACTGATCGTCTTCTCCGCGCGGATTGGGTCAACCAGGACATTCGCGACAAGATAGAACGCGAAAAAGCGCGCGATCCAATTGAACATTATGGTCGAGATAACCTCATGCACTCCACGTGTCAGCTTTAGAAGTGCTGGAACGAGGCTCCAGGCCGCTCCAGCGAGCATGGCGAAGATCAGTCCCATGATGATGTGTAGTCCGCTCGGTAGGGCGAAGTATCCCACGGTCACTGCGGCGAGTGCTCCCCCATACACCTGCCCCTCCGCGCCGATGTTGAACATCCCCGCGCGCATGCAGATCGAAAAGGTCAGCGCCGTTAAGATCAGCGGGGTTCCCCGTGCCAGGGAGCTGGCAAAACCGTACATATCTCGGTAAGCACCTCGAAACAGAGCGACATAGGCCTTCCACGGATCATACCCCCCAATCCACATTATGAGTGCTCCCACGAGCAACCCAACGATGCCGGCTAATAAGGACTCAAGTGCGGGGGTGAGCGCGGGCAAGGCGCGTTTCGCCCTTTCTAACAATCTGAGCCTATTGTTAGGAATTCCAGTGCTCATCCATGCTCCCAAGAGTCATAAAGAAGCGGGAGAAGGACTCCCCTCTCCCGCCTCATTTAGAACCGCTACACCAAATTACGGCAGCGGATACTGGGCACGCACCGCCTGCATCTCTTGGACAGAGTCGGCGGTGGGTACGACGATGCTTCCGTCAAGAATACCCGCTTCGAGTTCGTCGACCGCCTCCCAGATCTCGGGGGGAATGTTCGCGCGGTTAGCCGACCAGTTAGCGAGTGTTGTGTAGAAGTCTACCTCGTCAACGGCTCCGGCCGCAACGCCGAACGCGAAGAAGTCAACCAGGTCTTGTAGCTTGCTGATGGACACGCCGCCCTCGGCGACGGCGAGGCCGAGGCTGACAATCCCGCCATGGAACGTCCCCTCGACGACCGACTTCACAGCGTTGTAGCAACCATGGTCGACTCGCTTCATCCCACTTGCGATCCCGTGGAGGCCATTCCCAAGGTAGTCTTGGTTGGCGTCCACCCCGATGTAGTACGGAGGGCCGAACGTCGTTCCCTTGGCCGTATGATATTCCGTGATCGCCTCTAGGTCACCGATCCCCAAGGGTCCGGCGACGTTGTACACCGCTGCTGCGCCCTGAGCGAGCTGCGCCTCCGTGGCGGCCTTCCCCAGAGCGATGTCGGAGAAGGTCCCGGTGTAGCTATAGAGCAGGCCAACGTCGGCGCCTATGGCCAGACCCAGTTCGTTGTACTTCTTCACACCCCAGTCGATGCCGAACCGGTAACCGGCCTCGAAGTGATAGAGCACCGGTATCTCGATCCCCAATACACAGCCGACATAGCGGTATCCAAAGTGCGTTGCGACCATCCCGGCGAGCGCGCCGACGAGGGCCGACGCCTCGTTCTCGCGGAACAGGATGCTCATCACGTTCGCCTTGTCAGGGATGAAGCCGTCGATTATCGCAAACTTCTGGCCCGGGAACTCATCGGCCACCGTGGATACAGCATCCGTGAGCAAGAACCCGACCGCCAGAATTAGGTCATACTCTCCGGAGCGCGCGAGATTCCGCACATTGGGCAGATAGTCCGCGGCTGTGGCACTCTGAACCTCGACCATCTCCAAGCCGTAGTCCACCGCCGCTTGGTCAGTTCCCTTGAACCCCATGTCGTTGAACGAGAGGTCACCTCGTCCGCCGACGTCCAGCACAACAGCGACCTTTCCGTTCCCCAGGCCGATCATTCCGACCAGGGAGATCCCCAACAATACTACCGCCAACAGGGTCAAAATCCTCTTCATTGGTACCTCCTTTTCTCTAGCCCAATGCTGGATAATCCAGCAGCCCTCTTTTGCTTCATTCTACACATATAGGAAGGCGATACCAAGTTTTTAAACGGACTACTTTGTTCACCGGTGCTTTCAGTTCTACAATGAGGTTTATGCTTCATCGCCTGTTGTTGCTGGCCTTTATTGTTATACTTGTGTTCTCGTTTCCTGCGGCCGGATCTTGTGCCTGCATTGGTTCCGTCTTTGCCGACATCTACACCGCCTTTGCGCCCCTGTATGCCTTGCATGACTCATATGCCAATTACTTGTTTACCGGTTCTGAGGTGATCGTCCCTTTCGGCCTGGGCGAGGCGTGCAAGGAGTTATCCCAGCACCTTGGGAAGCTGCATAATGGATTAATTATTCAGAGCGACTCACAGCGCGTAGAAGTGCTCGCCCATCTTGCCGACCTGCAGGGGAACGTCGCTTCTTTTTGCGAGACTTACCAGGAACAGATCGCGGCGATCGCCGCGATGGAAGAGAATGACCTCACCCTCTTTTCGCAAGCATCGGAAAGAGGTCTGTTTGCAGAGATCAAGGAGTTGAGGACCCTCCTTGACGAGCTCTTGACTCTTACCCTGGAGAACCTGACAGAGGCGCGAGATCAGTGGATGTTCAACGCAGCCTTTGTTATCCGTACCCTTATCAACCAGGAGGAAATCGAGCAAATTGAGTTGAGCGTTGGTCGGATCCTTTTAGGGTCAGAGGAGACTCCACCTCCACCAGAGGATCTCCCCGAAGAGGTCTTGCAGGGTATTCGATCCCTCGTTTCTTTTAGTGGCCGGAAACTTACACCGCAAGAGCAGGAGGAAGTGGTAACCCTCGCGCGTACGATCTACGCTTTTCTGATAGAAGGAGAGGTGCCTCAATAAGCGAAAGTATTGGGGTTAGGGAAGGCGGGCCTGCTGCCTTTTACCCGCCTTCCCAGGGTGAGAACCGTTGGCTGTTCTCTTGCACCTCTACCTTAGCAGCTTTTGAACAACTGCTGGCTGGAGATGTCATACGGCTGTGCGAGGAAGGGGCAAAGGGTATCGGTAAGGAGGTAACGATAAGGGCCTTTTCCCCTTGAGTCCTGGGCTCCTCGCAGCAAACGTGCATCTCTTGCTCCTTGTCTTAAAGCTATCGATAGGTTACGTGTAGAAAGCAGGCTACACGAGGGCAGGGGTCAAGGAAGCAGAGGGTATTTACGACGAATGGTGAACTCACCAGTCCAGTAAGAGAGTGTCGTATGTCCTTCTTACTCGGGGGGTGTCCTGGCGACCCGCCAATAGTCCTGCACGGTTTGAATCAAGCGTTCAAAGTCCTTTGAGTCGACCGGTTTGGTCATATAACTCGCTGCGCCGCTATCATAGGCCTTCACCATATCCTCCTGGGATGTGGAGATGGTGAGAACGATCACCGGAATTCGCCGCAGGCGATTGTCGTCCTTGATCTTGGCCAGAACTTCGAGTCCATCGATCTTAGGGAGTCTCAAGTCGAGTAGGATCAGATCGGGCCGTGGCGCGTCTTCGAACTCGCCCTGGCGGTAAAGGAAGTTAAGAGCCTCTTCTCCGTCACGGGCGAAGGACAGCTCGCACTTGACCTCGCTCTTCCTCATGGCCCGCTTGATGATCGTGACGTCGTTGGGGTTGTCCTCGACGACAAGGACTTTGATCTTCTCTGGGTTAAGCATGGATGTTCACCTCTTTCTTGGCTGCCGCTTTGGGGATGGTAAAGTAGAACGTAGTTCCTTTCCCAACCTCCGATTCCACCCAGATCTCCCCCCCGTGTTCCTCCACGATCCGCTTGCAGATCGCAAGGCCCGCTCCGGTACCTTCATAGTGCTCTCTAGGGTTCAGTTTCTCAAATAGTCCGAAAATCTTCTCGTGATATCGAGATTCTATTCCAATTCCGTTGTCCTGGACGAAAAGCGCAACCGTTCCTCTGTTATTTGACTCCTTTGACCAGCCGACGCGTACCGTCGGGAGCGCCTTGTCGTTGAACTTTACTGCATTGACAATTAGGTTGCGGAATAGTTGACTAATACGCGTCTTGCTTCCCATCACTGCTGGCAGACCGTCTTCCACCTGCAGATTGACCCCGCGCAGGCGAACACCAAGATCCTCTTTGATCTCATCCAGGACGCGCTTCACGGTGACTCGCTCAAACGATGTGGTATCCATGTGGATGCTGGAAAGATCGCGAAGGTCGTCGATTAATTGCCGCATCCGAGCCGAGGCGTTCTTCAATGTGTGCAGGTGATCCGCCCCTTCTTCGTCGAGCCGGTCCGCATAGTCCTCTAGCAGGAAGCCACTGAACGCTTCCACTGTACGCAAGGGTTCTTTCAGGTCGTGCGAGACGACGCGTGAGAACTCCTCCAGCTTCTCGTTGCTTCGCTCCAGGTGTTTTGTCTTCTCGCGCAAGCCTTCCTCCAACCGCTTTATCTTTGTAATGTCGATGTAGTGGTCGATACGGCCTCCCTTATACCTTTCCGTCTCGATCGGAATCGATCGATACTCGAGGACCCGCTCCTCTCGTCCCAGGCTGGGACGGACACGGCAAGTATAGGAGTCGATTCTGTTTCCGTTCCCGATTGCCTCCTCTACCACTTGGCCGAAGTCCTCCGCTTTCTCAAAGGCGCCGACGTAGCGACCAAAGGCACGCAGAGCGTCAATCCCGATCAGGCGCTCACGGTCAATTCCGAAGAAGCGAGCGAGCGTTTCGTTTGCCCACACTACCTGCCGTTTGCTGTCGGTAATAATGATCCCCGAGTCAAGGGTGTCGATCGCGTCCTCGATCAGGTAGCGGTAGCGTGCCTCCGTCTCCATCAGGCGACGCTCCAGTTCCACCTGCTGGCAGAGGTTGCACGCTTCCATCACCGCTACCCGTTCCGTCGCTCGCGTTGCCTTGATTTCAACCGGGATTACCGTGCGCTTCTGCGAGATGAACCTAAACTTTACGTCTCGTACTTCTCCCCGATCGAACAGGCGCAAAAGCTCGACCTTCATTTGGTCAACATCTTCTGGATGGACGTACTCTGAAAGTTGTAAAGATCGCTTGGTCGGGTAGCCAATCGTGCTCCGAGAGGTCTCGTTCCGTTTCAGGATCGTCCCGTCTTTGTCGATGAAGTGGATAACATTGAGAGAGTTCTCGAAGATTTCCTCGTCGTAGTGATCCTGAAGGCTCTTCGCCCGCCGCCATTTTTCCCGGCGAAGTTCTCTTTTCCGGTTTATCAGACCGATCCCTCCTCCCAAAGCGAGGTCCATTGTCACAAGGGCCAGTAAGAGGGATGGTTGCTTCATCCCGAAGGATACCAGTAACAGAATCCCGATAAACGCTGTGGTTAACCCGAGAAGAAGGCCTCCCCTAAGTTGTAGCCAGTAAGCACCGAGAATCAAAGCTACGGCAAGAGAAGCGAAGGTAAGCCCGATAGGGGGATAGCCTGCGGTACTGAGGAGTGCAACTGCAAGGATCGCGATACCATATGCGATAATGACGATAATCGCTCTCTCTACCGCGTTCAATCCGCTCACCAATAATGAACCGTCCTTGAACGACGCTTCTGCCCTCCAAATTGCTAAAAATGCCCATCAGAACTATAAAAGACATAGGTCAAACTCGAAAGGACACCGGTCACCTGCTTGGGAGACGTTCTTCTTGTGAGCTTCAGATAATCAAGTTGGTCGTGAGATCTACGGAGAAGGGCTCCATGATCTTTTGCAGGTAATCCTCGCGTAGAATCTTGATCTTGCGGCTTTCAATTGCGATGATTGACCTGCTTTCGAGTTCACTCAAAGTCCGAATTGCCGTCTTGGAAGATACGCCAGCCATCTCCGCCAACTCGGCCCGGGAGAGTTCTACTCCGCTTTTCCCCAGATGGAGGATCAGTCGGGCTAGGCGCTCCTTACTCGATGAGTAGGATCGCTCGGCCAGCTTGTTCTGGAACGCCTTGAGCTCCCCAGAGAGTTTCTCGTACAGTCGGAAGATAGTCTTTGGGTGACGCTCGAGGAAGTAGAAGAAATCTCCGCGCTCGATGAATCCGACCACAACTGGTTCGAGTGTCTTGGCGTAAGCGTTATGACTCCCTTTATCGAACAGAGTCGTTTCCCCAAGGATCTCGCCTGGGCCAGCGATCTTTAGGATCTGGCTCTTTGCGCGCATGCTACGCTTGACAAGCTTGACCATTCCCTCCAATACAAGATAGAAACCGAATGCTGGTGCCCCCTCCTGAAAGATGATCTCTCCCCGGCCATACTTGATCTTACGTACGCTTTCCCGGAGCTTATCTAAATCCTTCCCCTTAAGATCGGAAAAGATGCGAAAATCCTTGAGATCGACCATACCTACCCCCTCTACCATAAGGCTGCTCGTTCGCCTATCACCTTTTCTCCACCCCCTCATCACCCCGACACGGGGGTCAAACGTCCCGCATTGTAACAGATATCACATTGAAAACCAAGTCCCCTCGGGGATCTCGGTTGCACGTTCGCCGTAACGCAGGTTAGAATGAGAATTTGACATGAAGGAATATGGACAGGGAGAGAAAATCGGCGTAGCGGTCATTCAACCGGCGCTTGTGGAGGAGGGGGACGCCCGGCGCCTTGCTCGAGTGGAACGTCTCCTCTATGGGGCGCGGGGTGCTGACCTTGTGCTCTTGCCGGAACTGTGGCGTGTAGGCTACTCTGATTTTTCTTCTTATTCGAGGAAGGCGGAGACGCTTGAGGGAGAAACGGTCTCATTCTTGCGTAAGGTGACAAGGGGACTGGGGATTTACCTGTTGGGCGGAAGCATTGTAGAACGGCAGGGGGAGAGACTATACAATACCGCTGCTCTTCTCGATCGTGAGGGGAAACTTATTGGGTCCTATCGCAAGGCCCACTTGCTCAGCTACCGCTCGCAGGAGCGGGATCTCCTCACCCCAGGCGGGGGCAGTGAAGTGGTGAAGACGAAGATTGGGCGCTTGGGGATTGCGATCTGTTACGACCTGCGCTTTCCCGAGCTTTTTCGAGGGATGAGTGAGCAGGGAGCGGAAGTGTTCCTTATCCCGGCTGCCTGGCCCTCGGCGCGCATGGAGGCATGGGAGGCTCTCTGCCAGGCGCGAGCGGTGGAGAACCAGGGATATATCATCGCCTGTAACGCCGTGGGGAGAGGGTTGCTGGGGCGGAGCATGGTCGTCGACCCGTGGGGGGTAAAGGTAGCTGCCCTCGGAGTTCGGGAAGGGGTGCTGCAAGCCGAGATCGATTTAGAGGCTCTCAGGGACTTCCGAGACGAGTTTTCGGCATGGCGCGAACGCTGACTGGCGTTATAGAAGGCTTCTTGACACGTGACGAAGGGCTACTTAAACTTCTAACGTCCTAATGTGCCGGAGTGGCGGAATTGGCAGACGCGCAGGATTCAGGATCCTGTGAGGCTTACACCTCGTGTGGGTTCAAGTCCCACCTCCGGCAGAGCATCTTACCCCATTGAGAGATTGAGCGATCGGGAGATTGAGTAATTTACTCAATACTTCACTTAGACATTCAGTCTCTCGCTCATTTACTCAATCCATCCCCGAGGTTTTCTCTTAGCGGCAAACAGCAAGAATGCCAAGTCCGACAAAGATCGCCTGCACGATCCACAGCCTGAGAACGATCTTCGGCTCCGGCCACTCCACCGTTGGAAGAAGATAGGAGTAGTCGATCCCCTCTGCGCGCTCAAAGTGGTGATGCAGCGGGCTGATCTTGAAGATCCTTTTTTTGGCTAGTCGGTAGTAGCAGACCTGCAGTATGACCGACCCCGACTCGAGGACGAGGAGCCCGGCAAGTAAAGGGAGAATGAGCGCCGTACCACTTACAATAGCGAGTGAAGCAATGGCACCTCCTAAGGCGAACGAGCCGACGTCTCCCAAGAAGAGATGCGCCGGATAGGCGTTCACCCACAGGAAACCGATCAAGATTCCACCGAGAGGAAGGATAACGTTTTGGAACTCTTGCTCGGGGAAGAGGAAAAGATACCCGAGAAGTACGAGGATCGTTACCCCGGTTGCCAGCCCGTCGAGACCATCAGTCAGGTTCATGCTGTTCGTGGTTGCCAGGAAGACACTTAAGACCAGGAGGAAAGTGAGGATCGCAGAGGGAGACAGAATTAGCGCTGAGAAGGGGACGTAAAGCGGGGTGCGTACTGCATGCGGAAACAAGAAGAAGAGAATGGTTGAAAGACCAGTAACAAGGATGATCTTCTGAGGGGGGGAGAGGCCCAACGAGCGCTTGTGTTGCAGGGAAAGGAGGTCGTCGAGTAACCCGATCCCTCCGCACAAGAGGCCACCGAGAAAGATGAACAACCCTTCGTGGGAAAGGAGTTGAAAATGATGTAAAACAGGCAAGCAGAGCCCCCACAGAAGGAGGATGACTGCACCACCCATGGTCGGGGTTCCGCTTTTACTCTCGTGAAGGTGGGGTCCGTATTTTCGGATCCGTTGGCCAAGTGAGGCTCGCCGCATTCCCGCGGCGAAGAGGTGGGCAACAATAGCTGCCACCGGAACGAGGAAAAGGCAGAGAACGACGGGAAGCACCACCTTCAACCGCTTCCGCGGAACTCACCGTCGCACTCAAGGAGCTTGCGCCTAAAAGTTGCCAGCGCCTTCTCATCCTTCTCCCCGAGTGCCTGCCGTACTAGTTTATACAGCTCGTAGGTTGTCAGGAGACAGAACCCTTGTGACTTGCAGCCCCGCAGTACATCGGGGGTAAATTGAGTCGGCCGCCGTTTCGGATCGAGTTCGCGCGAGCCACTTATCACCAAGATTCCCTTGTTGGGACCCTCCCCTTCGGTACGGGCACGGTCGACCCAGTCGAGAAGACGTCGGTAGGGGCCAAGACCGATCATTGCCTCCTCCGAGGCCGAGGCAATACCGATGGCATCCCCCTCATCGGAGCGCAGAAGCAAGTCGTAGTTCGACTTCTCAACCGTGAATCCAAGAGTGCGGAAGGAGTCTGCTACAGCAGAAAGGAAAGTAAAACGGCCCTTGGAGTACAGGATCCTGTTGTACTTCGTCGTTTCCTCCAGTCGGGAGGCAACTTCCTCTACTTTAAGGTTGAGCTTCTCCCGGCGACTGGTAAGGCTCGAAAGTTCGTCGCGCAGAGCATCCTCCCCAGGAAGGGGATAGGCAGGAAGCCAGTCCGGCTTTGGAGCGAAGGCGGGATGAAGGACCGCGGTTGAGACTGCTTTCAGCAAGGCGGCTGCTTCCCGTGCTGGGGAGACCCCCTCAAGTGGAGGAAGGAGGACAAGCCTCCCCTCATCGAACGGAATTTGAAGCGCGATAACATCTCCAACTTTATTGCAGGCGAGGACCGTAGCGAAATGAGAGATCGGGGTAGAGAGGAGATCCTGATAGATGGCTCGATAGAGGATTCTCCCCTTAAACTCGTGCAAATAGTCTTCAAACGGATCTCCTGTTCCCGCAAAGACTACATCCTTTCCACATCGTGGGAGGAAGCGGCTGTTCGCCGGAAAGGTGAGCTGATGGTGGCGGTCAACGAGTGAAACAGTGGGGAGCCAACTGTAGCGGTCGATCCGCTCGCCGGGCGCACCTTGCGCCATTACTTCCAGTGGCTCTCCGCGCGGACGCAAGCGACAGACGATGATGCCACTTGCTTTGTGTAAGAGATCGGCCGCTTCAGTGCGGCGCTTCGTCATCAAGCGCGAGAGCGTATGGCCGAACCCGCGATCACTGTCGGTGTAAGTGCGACGTACCCCATCCTTCTCTGGGGGCACGTCGTACACCCAGAGGTCACTGACCGGGTTCGGATCGATTAAAAGAGCGTCGAACGAGGCAAAGGACGGCCCTTCGAAGAATCCTTCTTCCCTGACCTCAGGGTGTTTGAGCTCCCAATTGATCGCCAGAAAATGACCTGTCATCACGCGGCTATCTTACACCGAGAGGAACTTGAGGGACAACTTCACGTAAGAGGAAAAAGGGGTCGCGACATTCGCGACCCCTTTCTTTAGCTGTGCCTATAGCGAGTTCTTCAGTGGCCTTCCAGGGTGGTGATATCGGTCATCCACCAGATGAGCCTGCAACTTGGGCCAAGGAAGCAAGGCTCATTGTACTTGGAGGCCTGCCCGATCCTGAAGTTCATGCTCGGTACAAGCGGCCCACTGCTCCCGCTCGGCAGTCCCACCACAAGTGGAGCCGCCGGCGGATGAACCATCATCGTCCGCAAGTACACGAAACTCTCCGATTCGTCGAGCGTCCCATCACCATTGATGTCCAGTTTGAGGCTCATCCACACACTCTTAGAGTCGGGAACTGTGAACATGTAGTCCACACTCCCCGCCTGGAGACTCCCATCAAACACCAGTGTCTTGCCGCTGTCTGTCGGTGCGGGAATTACCCCGAGTGGTACAACCCCACCACTCGTCGATTGGTTCACTCCTTTAAAGGAGCCGTCGGTACGCAGTTCTAGTCGGTAGCTGTGTGGATTCACCCAGCCCGCACCAGCGTTCACCGTGATGTGCCATGTGGTAGTTCCCCATACGAAGATCCCTGGGGTTGTCCCCATCGGCGGCCCACCGGGAATGCCGCCTACGGCGATGATGATCCCTTGGGTTATTGTCGAGGAAAGGCCACCGTTGTCGACTACGGTGAGACGAACCACGTGCACCCCCACGTCGTAGTAGCTAACAGTGACAAGCGTGCCACTTGCGTCGTTGATGCCATCACCGTCACGATCCCACAGGTAGGATACGATGTTCCCATCTGGGTCGTAGGACATGGTGGCATTTAGCGTTATTTGCTCTCCGAGGCCTGGAGAGAGTGGCGAGTAGTTAAAGGAGGCGACCGGTGGTTGGTTTGTCGGGCCGACCTGCACGGTGTGGGCCTCTGTATCGGACGCGCCATCATCGTCGGTGACGGTGAGGGTTACGGTGTAGGTCCCTGGAGCGGCGAACCTGTTATACGGTGCCACAATCGAGCCGGTGTTCCCGTCCCCGAAGTTCCAACTGTAGGAGCTGATGCTTCCATCAGGGTCGTAAGAAGAAGAACCGTCAAAGCGGACCCACTCTAACACTCCAGGAGAGGGTGGTGAGATGGTGAAAGAGGCGACCGGTGGTTGGTTTGTCGGGCCGACCTGCACAGCATGGGTCTCTGTATCGGACGCCCCATCATCGTCGGTGACAGTGAGGG
>DQCH01000075.1:2607-3711 GCA_003545155.1 Candidatus Acetothermia bacterium | reverse complement strand
CCTCATCTTAAGCTTCCTCCCCAGGCGCTCTGCCCGCAGGAGCGGGGTGTACCCCTCCCCTAGACTGATGGCATTCTCCTCGTGTCGAACAGGGAGGACCTCCTGATAGCGCCACAGCGACGTCACACGGACTGCAAGGTCTTCTCTTGACCACTCCTCCCTGACTCGTTTTAGGTCGTAGCGAGCGAGTAGCGGTTTGCCACACGCGGGGCACAGGGTGTGAAGCTCATCTGCCTCATATTCCTTTTCGCAAAAGGAGCACTCTAGATGGGTGAGGGCACTCATGGGTGGTCCTCCTTTTAGGCGTGTGCCTGTGAGTGGTTACCGCTATTGGCGAAGCACCTGCTTGATTGCAGCTATAAGCCCGCTTGTATCAAGGCCGTAGTGGGTGATGAGTGCATCTGCGCTTCCCGACTGGCCGAATTGATCATGCACCCCTACGCGTACCACGCGGGTGGGAAGCTCTTCTGAAAGAAGCTCGCAGACGGCACTTCCTAACCCACCGGATACCTGGTGCTCCTCGGCGGTTACCACCGCGCCGGTCTTTTTTGACGAGGCGAGGAGCGTCTCCTTATCGAGTGGCTTGATCGTGGAGACATTTACAACCTCGACAAAAATTCCTTCTTTGGCAAGCTTATCACGTGCTTGAATCGCGGCAGAGACCATCACCCCGCAGGCGAAGATCGATACATCGGTCCCTTCGGCGAGGGTTGAGGCCTTTTCCAATTCAAAGGCGTAATCTTCTTCAAGGATGACCGGGAACTTAGCGCGCGCAAGGCGAACGTAGACTGGTCCCTCATCGTAGCCAGCAACAAAGCGCGTCACGGCGCGTGTCTCTATCGCGTCGGCCGGGACGATCACTGTCATGTTCGGCAGTACACGCATGTTGGCTATGTCCTCGAGCATCTGGTGGCTTGCCCCATCCTCGCCGACGGTGAGGCCGGCATGGGTAGCGACAATTCGCACAGGTGTATTGGGGTAGGCGATCACCTGGCGAACCTGCTCCCACGCCTTCCCGGTGGCAAAGACGGCAAAGGTGGAGGCAAACGGCCGGTATCCACTCATGGCCAGTCCAGCAGCGACCCCCATCATGTCAGCTTCAGC
>DQCH01000075.1:0-2514 GCA_003545155.1 Candidatus Acetothermia bacterium | reverse complement strand
CCCCATAGGCGTCACGCGTCCCCTCGTAGCGCTCGAAGTTCATTTAGGCACTCCTTCCCAATCCTTGAGAAACCGTTTGATTCCCACATCGGTGAGCGGATGGTTGAAGAGCTTCTTCAACACGGAGTAGGGAACAGTGGCGATGTCAGCGCCAAGGAGGGCGGCGTCAAGCACGTGTCTAGGATGGCGCACGCTCCCCACGATCACCTCGGTCGAGTATTCGTAGACCGTGTAAACGTCGAGGATCTGTGAGACGAGGTCCATCCCATCTCCGCCGACGTCGTCGATCCTCCCAACAAAAGGGGAGGCGAAGCTCGCGCCGCACTTTGCCGCTAGAAGCGCCTGGTTTGCCGAGAAGACGAGGGTAACGTTCGTGCGGATTCCCTCTTGAGAGAGGGACTTGACCGCTTTCATCCCTTCCTCGGTCATCGGGATCTTGATCACGACGTTCTCGTGGATAGTCGAAAGTTCGCGCGCCTGGGTGATCATCCCCTCTGCATCGAGGGCGGTCGCCTCCGCACTTACCGGGCCGTCCACGATCTTGCAAATCTCGGCAATGACCTCTTTGAAGGGCCGCTTCTCCCGCGCCACCAGGGTCGGGTTTGTGGTCACTCCGTTGATGAGCCAGGCCATCTCACGAATCTCAGATACGTTTGCCGTGTCGATAAATAGTTTCATGGCCCCTCCTTATTCCCGGCGTAGTGATCGGACTAGATCTAAGTTTATCCGGTCGGCATCCGCTTGACCATCGAACTGTTTTGGGGTTTCAAGGATGAATGGAAGGTCGTGCAACGCCTTATGGTTCACGATCAAGGAGAAACCTTCCATCCCGATCTCGCCATAGCCGATGTGCGCGTGGCGGTCGCGACGGGAGCCGAGCGGGTATTTGGAGTCGTTCAGATGGATCACTTTAAGACGCCCCAGGCCCACCTCGCGGTCGAGGGCCTCCAAGGTCTCCGCGAGCCCCTCGAAGGTACGGAGTTCATAGCCGGCAGCAAAAGCATGGCAGGTGTCGAGGCAGATCCCCACACGGCTTGCGTCTGAGAGAGCGCTGATGATCGCTCCCAGCTCGGAGAAGCTCGCTCCCATTGTTGTCCCTGTTCCTGCCGTGTTTTCGAGGAGGATTTCTACTCCTTTATATGAGGAGAATGTTTCTGAGGCGATCACGCGATCCAAAGCGGCAACGATGCGTGCGATCCCCGCCTCAATCCCGCTTCCCTTGTGTGCGCCGAGGTGGGTAACAATCCGATCGATCCCCAGGATTCCAGCTCGCTTCACCTCTTGCTCAAGTGCTGCGACCGACCGCTCGAAGAGCACCTCATCTGGACTTGCTGGATTCAGCAGGTACATCGTGTGGATAACTACAACCTCGACCGACGAGTTCTTAAATCGTGTTTGGAACGAGGAGGCTGCATCCCTGGTGATCGTCTTCATCTTCCAGGAGGATGCGTTGTGGGAGAAAATCTGTAGGGCGTTTATACCAAGATTCTCCGCCGCCTCGATTGCGCCGGCGAACCCCTTTCCGATTGACAGATGACAGCCAAGAAGCATTGTTTCCTTCCTCTGCGAACACAAAACCGAAGGTGATCCCGATTATGGGGACAGAGACAACCAAAGACAACCTGCTACCCGGAGAGGGCAGGCGAACAGATTATGTTGCACTTTGCGACCCAGGGCCAGCGACTTTTTAGGGCTTCCCCCTCTTACCGCACTTTGGCTACCGCCTGGCCGGCGTCGATCAGGCCGGCTCCAAACTGACGGTCACATCCGCAATTGCCGAGGTCTACGCTCGTTTGTTTAAGGAGATCTATCGCCTGGCTGGGCGATAGATCAGGATTACAGGATAGGATCAAGGCGAGGGTTCCACTCACATGTGGGGCGGAGAACGACGTCCCAGAACTCGTCCCGACGGCGCCTCCCGGGAAAAGGGAGGTGATCTTATTTCCTGGGGCGGCGACGCTGACCTCAGTGCCGTAGTTACTGAAATCAGCGAGATGGTTATCACGATCGGTCGCAGAGACAGCCAACACAGAGGCGTACTTTGCCGGGTAGCACACCTGCGACTCGGAGCTATTGCCGGCGATCCCAACGACGATCACCCCGTGTTGCACCGCTCGGCGAAGAGCCTGCTCCAGGATGAGCGGCGGCTTCCCGTTGGTGTACACACTCAAGTTGATGATCCGTGCTCCGTTGTCTACCGCGTAATCAACCGCTTTTACGAATTTCTTCCAATCGCTTCCGTAGAAACGGTTCTTCGAGTCAAGGAAACGCAGATCCATGATCCGGATGCCTGGGGCTACGCCGGCGACCTTGCCCATCCCCGGCTGGGCAGCGATGATCCCGGCGATGAACGTCCCATGCCAGTGGATCTTGGATCCGTCAAGTGAGCTTGAGTCGTTGTCGCGAAAGTCCCACCCGTGAATGTCGTCGATATAGCCGTTTTTGTCATCGTCAATCTTGTTTCCTTTTATCTCACCGGGTTGATCCAGATTTTTTCGGGTCTTTCGCAAGATG
>DQCH01000025.1:2996-3185 GCA_003545155.1 Candidatus Acetothermia bacterium | reverse complement strand
CGCCTTCTCGATAACCTCTGTGTAATCGTAGCCTGCGATGTGTTTCACTCCAGGGAGCCTCGCCGGGCCGGTGGTGAACATGCGGTCCTTGTAGTCGTCTTTTGGTAAAAGAACGCAGTTTGATGTTCCGAGGATTGCCACCGGATAGCGCGAGAAGAGCTCCTTCTGATCGAACCAGGCCTTACCAAG
>DQCH01000025.1:0-2919 GCA_003545155.1 Candidatus Acetothermia bacterium | reverse complement strand
CCCGGTCCCTTCGGTCTGTTCGAGGAGCGCAGCGAGCGCCTTCAACCCGTGACCGGTGACAATGATCCCCGGTCCCTTTATGGTTCCGGTTGGTACTTCTGTCGGTTCAGGCTCCCCGTAGGTATCGATGTGCGCCTTTTTCAACAGGCGCATCGTCTTTATCGCCATCTCTCCGGATTCGAGCGCGAGCTTGACGAAGTCCTCAGTGTCGAAGTTCACGTTGGTGAAAGTGGAGTAGAACGCCCGTTCCAGGAACGCGTCGATCTCTGTATCGGTGTAACCAAGCTCGCGCGCGTGGTAGAGGTAGGCCGCCATCCCTTTTGCTGAGAAGATGAGGTTGTCCTGCAGCCGGGCGACGGTCGCCGGCTTCCCGCAGACTCCCTGAATGGTGCATCCAGTTCCACCAGCGGTCTGCGAGCACTGGTAGCAGAACATCTTTAGCTCATCCACTTTAACTCTCCTTCTCAAACATCTCCTTACCTACCCCGCACTCTGGGCAGATCCAGGTATCGGGTAGGTCCTCGAATGCCGTCCCTGCTTCTATCTCGTTTGTCGGATCACCGACCGCTGGGTCATAGACGTAACCGCACACCGTGCAGATCCACTTCTCCATTCCTACCTCCTCTTTCTCATCGCCTTTCGGTATTCGTTATAGGTTAAGGGTCCTCCCCCCTCCCGCGTCCCGGCGCGCTCGACCAGGGCCACAAATAAGGTATGTGTCCCAAGGTCGAGCGTCATCTCAGGGATAACGCGGCACTCGTAGAACGCCTTTGCGCGAGGGAGGATCGGGATTCCGTTCTCGCTTGACTCGTGGGGAGTCTCTTCGAACTTATCCACCGTGCGCCCGGACTGGAAGCCGAAGTGACGGATCACCTCCGGACAGTTTTCATCCTCGCGATCGAGCACATTGGCCACGAAGCGTCCACTTGCCGCGATCATCTCGTGGGTGAGTGAGCGCTTGTTCACCCCGATCGCGATCCGTGGTGGTGCGCTTGTCACCTGCATCAGCGCATCGAGGCACTGACCGTTCAGCCGACCGTCATGGGCTGCGGTCAGGACGTACAGGCCGTGCGTCACCTGGAACAGAGCTTGGTTCAGCTCCGCGGTCTCTTTAAAGATGGAAAACGTCATCTCTCCCCCTGTGCTTACGGAGTGCCTTACTCTTCGCTCTCGGCGGGGGCGGCGCTACGAGTTCCCAGCTCACGGTCGGCCATGACCAGGCCGTGGCCGGAATCACCGATCCGCTCTAATAGATCGACAACCTTCTTGGTTGAGGACTCCTCCTCCACCTGCTCGGTGATGAACCACTGAAGCATGATCCCTGCGGCGTGGTCTCCTTCCTCTGAAGCGAGCTTAACCAAGTCGTTGATCTTGTCGGTGATGAACCGTTCGTGGTTGTACGCGGCTTTGTAGGCTTCTAGCGGCGAGGCCCACTCCTTTTGCGGCTGTGAAAGGGCTTTAAGTTCGACCCGTCCATTGCGTTCATCGATGTGGTTTAGGAACTTCATCGCGTGTGCAACTTCCTCCTGCGACTGCACAGTCATCCACAGTGCCATTCCGTCGAGGCTCTCTGCCCGAAAGTACGCTACCATGGCAAGGTAAAGGTACGCCGATTCCAGTTCGTGTTTGATCTGCTCGTTCATCGCATCCTGCATTCTATTTCCGATCATCATACGCTCCTTTACAGCTTCTTGTGGCAGAACCACCAATCGTAGCAATCATGATGCTTGACGATCTCGCGCGCCTGGTCGACGGTGCTCGCCGGTGGTACGATCACCTCATCTTTGATTAGCTCGTTCTCCGGCCAGTTGGCGGGAATTGCTACCCTTTCTTTGTCCGCGAGCTGGAATCCGCGGATCATGCGCAGGAACTCGTCCATGTTCCGCCCCAGCTCCTGTGGGTAGTACATGATTGCCCGTACAATCCCCTTGGGATCGACAATGAACACCGCGCGCACCGTGTTCGTCCCCTTTCCCGGATGGATAAGGCCGAGCTTATTGGCGATTGCCTCCGTGCCGGTGATAATCGGAAACTTGATCTCGACGTCGAGGTTATCCTTGATCCAGTCGACCCACTTGATGTGCGAGAAGACCTGGTCGACCGACAGGCCGATCAACTCAGTATTCAATTCCTTAAACTTGTCGTAGCGCTTCTGAAACGCGACGAACTCTGTCGTGCACACCGGGGTGAAGTCCCCGGGATGGCTAAACAGGATAAACCACTTTCCTGAAAAGTCTCCCGGCAGCGAGACCGGCCCATGCGTCGTCTGTACCTTCATTTGCGGGAACGAATCCCCGAGTAGCGGCATAGTCATCCTGTACTCCTGCTTTGTGTTTTCCATCGTATTCCTCCTTTTGCTTTTTGTTTCTGTTACCAGTTTTCTCCGAGGATCTCGAAGTACGCCTTTGGATGCGCGCAAGCGGGACAGACCTCGGGCGCCTCGGGTCCTGTGTGGAGGTAACCGCAGTTGCGACATCTCCACACTACCGACTTGTTCTTATTAAATACCGTACCCGCCTCTACGTTTGCAAGCAAGTCGAGGTAGCGCTTCTCGTGCTGCTTCTCCGCTACGGCGATCGCTTGGAATACCGTGGCTATCTGCGTAAATCCCTCTTCTCGAGCGATCTCGGCGAATGATGGATACATCTCCTCCCACTCGTAGTGCTCCCCGCCCGCTGCAGCCCTCAAATTCTCCGCCGTCGTGCCGATCACACCGGCGGGGAACGACGCCTCGATCTTCACTTCTCCTCCAGTGAGAAACTTGAACAGTCTCTCCGCGTGCTCCTTCTCCTGGCTGGCCGTCTCCTCAAATATTGATTGTATCTGGACGTACCCATCCTTCTTTGCCTTGCTGGCAAAGTAGGAATAGCGGTTTCGCGCCTGCGACTCGCCTGCGAACGCTGTGAGTAGGTTCTTCTC
>DQCH01000003.1:630-3071 GCA_003545155.1 Candidatus Acetothermia bacterium | reverse complement strand
TCAAACTCCATAGAGGCGGTCTTCACTGCGGGATGGCGAATGGCGAAGTACTTGAGCGGGGTGAGGTGGGTGGAGACAGCGACCAGTGCCTCGCTTGATAACAGGTCCTCAAGGATCGCCAGACCGAGTGCCGCACCCTCCTGCGGGTCGGTCCCAGCACCGAGTTCATCGAGCAGGATCAACGAGTCGGCACCCGCTTCTTTAAGGATAGAGACTATGTTTCCCATGTGGGAAGAGAATGTAGATAAGTTCTGCTCGATCGACTGCTCATCACCAATGTCACTTCGCACTTTTGCAGCGATCGCAAGCTCGGAGTCCGGGGAAGCGGGAATGGGAATGACCGACTGGGTCATCAGCGTCAATAGGCCAATCGTCTTTAGAGTCACCGTCTTCCCGCCAGTGTTGGGGCCGGTGATTACGGTCATCCTGGTGCGACCGCCGAGGGAAAGCGAGATCGGCACAACCTTCTCTTCTGGAAGGAGGGGGTGACGAGCATCCTTTAAGGCAATAACACCTGAGAGGTGAGGGAACGCACAGTGGTGGGCAGCCGCGTAGGTGGCACGCGCAAAAAGGGAATCAAGGTGAGCCAAGATCATCCGGTCACGCAGGAATGCAGGCTCCGCTTGCTTAAATACATCTGTCAGCTCGCGCAGGATGCGCAGCCTCTCCTTGCGAATCTCGCTTTCTATTCCGACGACTGCGTTGTTCTCCGCCACAAGCGATGTCGGCTCGGCATACAGGGTCTGACCGGTTGCCGAGCGGTCGTGTACCACGAACTCCATCGCCCCCGTTGCTCCGCTCTTGATCGGGATCACTAGGCGTCCGGTGCGGCGGGTCACCACGGGTTCGCTGATCAGTTCAGGATTACGGTCGATCAACGCGTGTAGCTTTTTCTCGATCCGCTCCTCAAGGGTTCGCCGCTTGCCCGTCAATTGCTTAAGGGTGGGCGAGGCGTTATCGCGGATCTCACCAGCTTCATCGATCGCTTGAGTGATCCTTTTTTCAAGTTCACTTGCCTCAGAGAGGCGCTCGGCGAACCGGCGAAGGAGGGGTAGATCCTCATTAAAGGTAAGCGTGGCCCGAATTTGGTGAGTACTCTCGATCGTTTCAAGGACGAGGAGAAACTTCTCACCCTCGAGGAGGGTCCGTTCCTTGGCATGGTCAAGGAGAGGAGCAAGGTCGTGTACGCCACCAAGCGAAAAGTGCCCTTGCTGCTCCAGAAAGCTGATCGCTTCTTTAACCTCGGCCATTCCCCGCTCAATCGCCGCTTCGTCGGCAAGGGGAGTAAGAGCATCGATGGCCTCTTCGCCAAGTGAAGAAGAGGCAAACTCCTTGAGCAGGTGTTTTAGCCGATCGTACTCCAGGTCACGCAGCGTCTTGTCGTTAGCAACTGCCATCCACTTAAAGCATCCCCTTCTGCAGCAGTTCCGCAGCTGTTCTCACCATCTCCTCGATGATCGCCTCCACCGGTTTGATTTCATCGATCAGACCAGCGATCTGTCCAGCCATCAAGGAACCGTTCTCTGTGTCCCCATCGTAGACAGCGCGGCGAAGCCCACCCACGGCCAGGCTTTCGAATTCCTCAAACGAGCGATGCTCCTGTTCATAGCGGGCAAACTGTTTGGTCATCCGGTTGGCGATCGTGCGCACCGGCGCGCCAAGGCTGCGCCCGGTGACGATCGTCGAGCGATCGCTTGCCTTCAAGACCGCCTGTTTGTAATCCGGATGAACCGGTGCTTCGGCCGAGGCAAGGAACCTTGTCCCCATCTGCACTCCCTCTGCACCAAGGGCAAGGACGGCCGCAAGACCGCGGCCGTCGGCGATCCCACCGGCGGCGACAACCGGTACGGACACCGCATCAACTATCTGCGGCACGAGGACGATCGTCGTCACCTCGCCGACGTGTCCACCGGATTCGGTCCCCTCAGCGATGATACCGTCGGCTCCGGCCCGCTCCATTCTGCGGGCGAGCGCGGTCGCCGGGACGACTGGAAAGACTCTGATTCCGGCTTTTTTCAACCCATCCATGTACTTCGCCGGATTGCCCGCCCCGGTCGAGACCATCGGGACTCGCTCACTGAGCACGACCTCGACCTGCTCTTCGATGTTTGGGTCCATCAACATCAGGTTCACCCCAAACGGCCGATTGGTCTTCTCCCGCACCTGCGCGATCTGTTCGACTAAGATATCGGGCGGCATCCCACCAGATCCTATAATCCCCAAGCCGCCCGCGTTGGAGACAGCAGCTACTAGCGGCGCGCGTGAGACATGTGCCATCCCACCTAGAAGAACAGGGTAGCGAATATGAAGCATCTCACAGATTCGATTCTTACTAAACACTGTGGGGCCAGACAAGACAACCTCCCAGATTATGTTGGCAGGAAGACTTTACCGTGACAAGATCTTAAAGTAAACCGTGCCCTGTTACGGCTGGAGACCGG
>DQCH01000003.1:0-572 GCA_003545155.1 Candidatus Acetothermia bacterium | reverse complement strand
AGCAATACGCCTTGCAAGCCCACTTCCGCTCTTCTTGTGCCGTTTAAACCCGGATTACCACTGTTGTGTATCGACTAAAGCCAGTTGTTAAAGTAAGCAATGATGAGCACAATGCACCCAGCACACCGCGATAAACAGGAAGGTACGTCCATGCAATCTTACAGGAAGACCGCTATCGTTTATCTCGCCCTCTTCTCGGCGATGCTTATCTGGGGCCTTTCATTCCTGGCAATCAAGGACGTGGTAAAGACAGTCCCCATCTTCACCCTCCTCTTCCTCCGCTTCATCGTAGCGGCAATCCTACTTGGGATCCTCGGTGGAATCCAGGGGAAGCTGCGCCTCCCCGGCAGGGAACTTGTAACCCTGGCTGGCCTGTCACTCTTAAGCCCCGTTGGCTACTTCCTGTTTGAGACGTTCGGCGTTTCCTATACGCAGCCGAGCCACGTGTCGGTGATCATCGCTACCATTCCCACTGTCGTTTTCTTGATAGCTTTTTTTCGTCGGCAAGAGCGGGCAACGTGGAGCAAGGGATTGGGGATTGTCGTTGCCTACATAGGTATCTTCCTCATCAT
>DQCH01000032.1 GCA_003545155.1 Candidatus Acetothermia bacterium | reverse complement strand
GCTACACCCGACTCGGGGGCCAAAGTAACTGCCCCCACAGAAGAATCGCACTCAGAGACATCCGCAACGCCTGAAGCAGAATCACCCGCCGCTACTGAGGAGGCAAACTTCACCGGTCACTGGAAGAAGATGATCGAGGAGATCGAGCGCGAGCGGATCGCCATCGCTGCCTTCCTCTTTGGGGGAACTGCGCGCCTTTCCGGTAACAAGGTGACAATTGCCTTTCACCCTGAACACAACTTCCACAAGGAGAGCCTGGAGAAGCCCCAAAACCTGCAGTACCTGGCGGGGATGGTCCATCGCCATCTGGGAGATCAATTTAACGTGGATATTGAGTTCGATGACGGGGTAGTGCGCAAGCCTGCCTCCCAGAAGAAGCTGCTGGAAAAGGCACAGCTTGTTTGTCAAACATTTAACGGAAAGATTGTCAAGGAGGGATGATGAAGGGGATGGGGAACCTAGGGAACTTGATGAAGCAGGCGAAGAAACTCCAAGAGGAGCTTGAGAAGAAGCAGGCAGAGATTGCGGCAATGAAGGTGGAGGCAAGCTCCGGTGGGGGGATGGTGAAAGCAACTGTGAACGGCCGTGGGGAACTGTTAAACCTGCTGATCGAAAGAGAAGTTGTCGATCCCAACGATGTGGAGATGCTCATCGACCTTCTAATTGCCGCCGTGCAAGAGGCGCAAAAGAATGCGCAGGCCCTTTCCCAAGAGAAGCTAGGACCACTGACACAGGGAATGAAACTTCCCGGAATGCCCGGCCTATGATCGCCCCGTTGGAAGAACTGATTGAACGGCTGAAGTCCCTTCCCGGGATCGGTCGCAAGAGTGCCGAACGAGTGGCCTTTCACCTGCTAAATGCGCCAGAAGCGGAAGTAACTGGACTCGCCGAAGCGATCGGTAGAATTAAGACCACGGTGCACCGCTGCCAACGCTGCTACAACTTCGCCACTGGGCAGCTGTGTGAGATCTGCTCTAACCCCAAGCGCGACCAAGAGATGATCTGCGTAGTTGGGCAGCCTTGGGAGATCCTGAAGCTCGAACGAACCGGGGAGTTCCGCGGGCTCTACCACGTTCTCGGAGGATTGATCTCGCCGATGGACGAGGTCAGCGCCGCTGACCTGACTATCGACGCTCTCCTCGAACGAATCAAGAAAGAGGGAATCAAGGAGGTCATCCTTGCTCTGGAACCAAAGCTCGATGGTGAACTAACAGGAATGCACATCGTCTCACTCGTCAAGCCGCTTGAGGTGCGGATATCCCAGATTGCGCAAGGGATACCAGTAGGTCGCGACCTCGAGTTTGCGGATGAGATTACCCTTGGCCGCGCCTTGCGGGGGAGGATCGAACTGTAGCAGAAGCACCAAAGCTTAAGAAAGCTCGCCGCCCTTGACCTAAAAAAGCGCTCGACCACTCTTCCAGTCTCTCACTCATTGTAAAAATGCACGTTCTAAGCGCTTGAACGCCCGCAGCTCCTCAGTCTGGTTGAGCTTGGCGCGGCGGATCGCTCGGCCGAGGAGTTCGATCGAGCTGTCGTAGAGATCACGATCAACCGGGTAAGGGGTACCGTCTTTCCCCCCGTGGGCAAAGCTGTAACGAGCCGGATCGGTAAAGCTTGGAGGTCTCCCGTAGACAAGCTCAGAAATCAAGGAGAGAGCACGCAGTGTCTTGGCACCTACTCCTTTAAGGGTGAGAAGCGACTCGAACCCTTCCGGTTGTGCCTGGTAGGTCTTGAGGAAGATCCGCGCCAACCGCCCTGGATCGATATCAGCGAGCATTACATCGTGTCGACGGGGTAGGGCGAGAGTCTTTAAGTGATAAAGCTCGGAGACGAGTTGCTGCGGGCGTTGTCGAGCGATCTTTGCGCTTGCTCGCCGTGTCCCTTCGCTCTCCCGCGCCACAAGGTTAAGGGTTGGACTACGCCTGTCACAGCAGATGGCAGCATGTGGCTCGCAAACAAAGTCCTTAACGTCCATGGATAGCCAGTGGTAACGACGGGCCATCTTCGTCCCTATGTTCATCCCCTGCTGCACTACCGCCCAGTTTCCCTGTGCATCAAAAAAAAAGACATGATGGTAGATCTGGTAGCCATCCTGCACGGCGGCGCTGTCCACCTTTGCTGCTGTGCGACTCGAGTAGACGAGGGGTTCGGCGTCGATGCCAGTTCGCTCTCCCCAAACAACGATCTCCGCGGGGGTCTTGCGTGAGGTTGATCCTTTTCCTCCGGCAACAAACAGGCCAAGTTCCTCCTCCTGCCCTTTGACTCCCTCCTTGATCGCGCCGCAGGTGGTAGTCGTAAGTCCGCTTGAGTGCCAGTCGAACCCGAGCACACAGCCAAGGGCCTGAAACCAGAACGGATCTGAGAGGTGCTTTAAAAGTCCGGCTGGCCCGTATTCGAGGACGATCACCTGCACGATCTCTCCAGCAAGCTTTTTCATCCGTGAAAAGAGCCACCGCGGGGCACTTCCGTAATGTAAAGGAAGATTGGCCGTTCCCGTTTTCATACGATTCACTATACCACACCACCCTCAGACGGTCGAGGAAACTTGCGCACGGCCAGTTCTATACTTATAGTCGGACAAAGACCAGATAGTCGACCGAGGGGGTGAGCGTGAGCGAAGAGATCACGTTGCTGCTCATAGTGCAGGAGAAGGACCAACAGGGTGTAGATCTATCCTTGAAGGTTGAGCGTCTGGAGGAGCAGAAGATACAAGTGCAGCGCAGGCTGGATGAGGAACGAGCAGCGGTCGACCGGGTCCGACAACAATTACAACAGTTGGAGCACAATAGCCGCCTGAAGAACCTTGAGGTCGACGACCTTGATATGCAAATTCGTGAGTACCAGAAGCGCCTGAATCAGGGGATCATCAGTTTCAAGGAGATGGAGGCACTCCGGACGAAGATCTTAAACCAGCGGGAGCGGATAAGCGAGATGGAGGACGAAGCCCTCGCCCTTATGGGCGAAATAGAAGTCACAAAAACAAGGCTAGCAGAGGAGGAGAAAGCACTCGGGGAACGTGAGAG
>DQCH01000063.1:5278-8198 GCA_003545155.1 Candidatus Acetothermia bacterium | reverse complement strand
CTGCTCGGTTATGTCTTCCTTCTGCGACGGGTCGATGGACGGGTAGGGCACTCGGGGCGTTTCTCGCCCGCTGGTCTCCTCGTCCCCCTTGCTATCATCCTGGCAGCGCCGGTCCTCGACCTCATCGTGAAAGGATCGTTTTTGCTTCCCTATCCCGAGATCGGAACGGCAGTCGGCGTTATGGTGAGCTTCATCGCGGCGATAGTGATCGGTCGGCTCGGTCGGGCCGATATCAAACAGATTGCGCAGAAGATGCGGCCGTGGAAGTTCTCGCTGATCATCCTCGCCATGTTCGTTTTTTTAAATGTGTTTAGGGCCTCAGGGACCCCGGAAAATATTGCCTCACTTTCGCTTCCCCCAGTCATCCTGTGTGTGGTGATCGGCTTTTTCCTCGGCCTCGTCACCGGCCGGATTCAGACGCCGACCTCGATCATCATTCCCATCTTCATCTCCACCTACGGGATGATGTCCGCTGCCGCTTTCGCCGTGACCTTTTTCGCCGTCTTTCTTGGCTATATTCTCACTCCAATTCATCCCTGTATCTCCGTCTCTGTTGAGTATTTCTCCACTTCGATGCCCGCCTTCCTTAAAAAGATGGCCCTTCCGGTTGCCATTGCCGCTTTGGTCAACCTGGTGATTGCGTTGTTCGTCCTATGAAGAAGGCTTGTTAAGCGGGGTCTGCTCCGGCTTGAGGTATAGAGTCTGGGTGGGAAAGGCGAATTCGATCCCTGCCGCCTCGAAGCGATGCTTGATCTCTAAGTTGATCTCCTCAAGTGACTGAAGGTACTTGTCATAGTCCATGAGGTTACACCAGTGCTGTACGAGGATGTCCAATGAAAAATCACCGAATTTATTAAAGTAAGCACGATACTGCCCAGTCGATGGATGATCTTTTAGAATATCCCGAACGATGGCGAGGGCCTCCTCCAGTTTGGCAGTGGGGGTGTCATAGACGAGGCCAAGGGTGAAGTTGGTCCGCCGCATCGGTCGGGCGGCAAGGTTGTTGATATTGGCGGAGGCCACTGTGCGGTTGGGGATCGTCACCAGGGTCCCGTCCCAGGTGCGCAGCCGCGTCGAGCGCAGCCCAATGGCCTCGATTGCTCCCTCGAATCCCTCTATGCTGACCGCGTCCCCCACCTGAAAAGGACGGTCAGTGAAGATCATCACGGTTCCAAAGATATTGGCAATCATGTCCTGGGCAGCGAAAGCAAAGGCCAGTCCGCCGATTCCCAGGGCGGCTAGGAGGCTTGAGATATTGTAGTTTAGGACATTCTGCAAGAAGAGGAGTAGACCTATCCCCCACACGAAACCTTTGAGTGCTTTGCTCAATAGGGGTAGCAGTTGATCGTCAAGTTTTGATTTCGTTCGCAGAGCACGTGCCTTCAGTGCGATGGTGAGGACATCGACGAGCTTCGTGATGAGATAGAGGATAAAAACAGTCAACACGGCCATGAATAGGCTGTCGATTACTCTCTTTGTCTCAACTGGTATGAGGAAGATCTGCAAGGACACCCAGACCACAAGGAGTGGGAGGACAACCCTTAGCAACCGCTGAAGGATGTTTAGCATGGCCTTTCGGCCCGTCTCGTTTCCTGCTGCGGGTGAGAAACGCTTGACAAGCACGCGAGTTAGATAGTAGACAACGACCGCGCCGATGAGGAGTAAGAAGAGGACTCCAAAGCGCCAGACCTCGTTTCCCAAAACCGGATAGCTCAGCCACCCATCACCCATCTATTTCCCCCTTCTTTTTCGCTCTTAGCGTACCAAACTCCTCCCTGTGCATGCAAGATGAGCTGGAACTAGAAGTCTCGCGCTTGAAGCTTGACGCGCGAACAGGACTTTCATCACAGGAACACGGTGAGATACCTCCTTTCCAAACCGGGCTTTTACAGGTGACGCGTGTCCAGCTGTAAGGTCGACCCTTCCTCTTAAAGCAGACTATACCCCCATAGGATCTGAGTATGGATAGAGTTGAAGTTATCGTGTGCGCCTCGCCCTTACATGAGGAGCGAAAGATCACGCGACTTAAGAGGGATCTGCTCTCCGAGATTGGGACAGCAGGGGGGTTCACCGTGCAGGAGGTGGCGGCCCCCTCCGGTGAGGGGCTCATCGCCGTTCTTGTCCTGACTGGAGGCGTGGAGAGGGAGGTGTTGAAGCTTGTTTCCCAGCTTCCCTCCCCGACGTTTTTGATCGCCCATCCGGGGCACAACTCGCTTGCAGCCTGCCTGGAGATCCTCGCTCGCATTCGTCGAGACGGCGGTGAGGGACGAATCCTGTTCGGCTCGCCGCAGGCGATCGCTGCCGATTTGGGACGTGAGCTTAAAGTGGTCTCATCGTGGGAGGATCTCCGGTTTAGTCGAATCGGGCTTATCGGTGAACCCTCTGACTGGTTGGTGGCAAGCGATGTCGATCGTGCTTTCCTGAAAGGGCGGCTCGGGATCGAACTTGTAGAAATCGGGATCGATGAACTGATCAAGAGGATCGGGTCGGCTGAGCCTTCTAGGAAGGAGATCTCGCGTTTCAGCAATGGAGCTCAGGCTGTAGCAGAGCCCAGCAAGGAGGAACTTAAAGGGGCCGTCGCCATTTACACCGCGTTGCGCGCCATGATCGAGGAACATCGTCTCGCCGCTTGCACCCTCCGCTGTTTCGATCTTGTTGAGCGTGTTCAAAATACCGGGTGCTACGCCCTCTCCCGCCTGAACGATGAGAAGATCCCCGCTGGCTGCGAGGGAGACCTGCAAGCCCTCTTCTCCCTCTACCTGGGGTCCCTTCTAGCAAGAAAGGCCGCATTTATGGGGAACATCGTCTCGGTTGATACATCCACAAGACAGGTCATCGTTGCCCACTGCACCTGTCCATTATCGCTTGCGACAAGCTATGCGATTCGTAGCCACTTTGAATCCGGGATCGGCGTCTCGAT
>DQCH01000063.1:731-5200 GCA_003545155.1 Candidatus Acetothermia bacterium | reverse complement strand
ACCCAAGTCACCCTCTCGGTGACCGAACCGGTCGATCCGCTTCTTATAACTCCGTTGGGGAACCATCATATCCTCCTGCCAGGGCATCATAAGGAGACGATCGAGCGTTTCTTTAAGCGGTTCTTGCAACCTTGAGTTGCCGATAGATATACACGGAGCTACCATCTCTTTATAAATGCGGAGGTGGATAAGGGATGACAGATCGGCAGATGCGTATCACAGCGGACAATGATACAAGGCGAGGGACCTACTCCAACCTGGCTTTGATCTCTCACCGTAAGGAGGAGTTTGTCATCGACTTTCTGTTCGTTGACCCTCAGACCCAGACACCGAAGGCCGACCAAGCGCTTCTCGCTTCTCGGGTGATCCTCAATCCTGGACACATGAAACGCCTCTTCCAGGCGGTAGGTGAGAACATTCAGCGCTACGAGAAGAACTTTGGCAAAATCGTCCTTCCTCCCAAACTGGAGTAGCAAACCGCGGCGAAAAGGCCGCCTTTCTGAACAGGACGATGGGAGAACAACCCTTTGCTGAACTGAAAGGGACCGTCTTAAGGACGATCCTCGCCCGGCGGATTACCCTGGGGGTCTTCGCCGCGGTGGCCCTTGTGGTGATCCTAACAAGCCGGATCAGCTACTTAAATCCGCTCTTCTATGCCCCGCTCGCCTGGTTTCTCATTACTTTCCCCTTTCAATACCTGGTCAATCGACAGCGGAGTGAACGATCGCTTCATTGGGTGCATGCTGGGTTCTTCATTGTGGAGATCGTTCTTATCACCCTGTTTGTCCACTTGATGGGGGGAAGCGAGTGGATCGGGATCGTGTTTTATATTTTCACCGTGATCTACGCTAACTTTTTTCTCCCAAAGCTGCAGGGGTATCTCGTCACAGCGCTCGTCATCCTCCTGTATACGCTCGTCGTCCTGCTCGAGTACACCGGAGCTATTTCCCACCAGTTCCTCTTTCCCGTCCACGACGCCCCTTACCGCAGCCTCTCCTACAACCTGACTACGATCCTCGCCGGCGCAGTGGGAATCTACAGCGTGCTAGCCTATACCGTCCGCTCGTTCACCAATATCTACGCCCGCAAGAACCGCATCCTCGCCGCACGGGAGAGCGAGCTCGCCGAGCTGTCGCAGCGCCTCTTATCAGCGCACGAGGAGGAGCGGCGGCGAATTGCTAGAGAACTACACGACAACCTCAGCCAATCTCTTGCCGCGGTCAAGCTTCACCTGGCCGCACTGAAGGACGAGATCTCTCCCGATAAGGCAAAGGAGGTTCTCGGAATCATCGATCAGGCGGTCACAGAGACACGAACCCTTGCCTATTCCCTCCGTCCACCGCTTCTCGATGATCTCGGTCTCCTCCCCTCGCTCCGCCGGCTCGGCGAGATGGTGAAGGCGGCGAGCGGGCTTGAGATGCAATTGAATCTGGAGGAGGGTAAGCGCCTGCCCAGGCCAGTGGAGAGCCTTCTCTTTCACGTTGCCCAGGAAGCGATCAGAAATGTGCAGAAACACGCTCAGGCAAAGCACGTCGTCGTAACCCTCCACCGGGAGTCGGGAAAGGTTATCCTGGCGGTCAAGGACGATGGGATCGGGTTTCGGCCACAGGATCCGCAGGGGCTTGGCCTGCGCGGGATCAAGGAGCGGGTTGAGGTGACTGGCGGGAGGATGGAGGTTACCTCCTCCCCGGGGTGCGGCGCGCTTGTTTCAGCGGAGGTTCCGTATGAAGCCGATTAGGGTTGCAATTGCTGACGACCATGCCCTCGTCCGGGAGGGGCTCGTCCGTCTCCTTTCCTCCGACGCAGGGATCGAAGTTGTAGGGACAGCGGAGGATGGGATTGCTGCTGTGAAACTGGCGCGAAGGGTGATGCCAGATGTTATCCTACTGGACATTGCCATGCCGCGTCTCGATGGGATTACCGCTATTTCCCGCATTATGGAGGCTTCGCCAAATACGCACGTCCTGGTTCTCTCCATGTATGATGAGCCGGAGTACGCCCATGCCGCGGTGAGGCAGGGAGCACGTGGCCTTGTCTCCAAGGCAGCCTCGGCTGAGGAGTTGTACGCCGCTATTCGAACTGCGGCACGCGGGGATACTCTCCCCACGGGAAAGCCGCTCTCCCAGCGAGAGAGGGAGGTTCTCTCTTTAATCGCAGTAGGAAAGAACAACGATGAGATCGCTTCGGCCCTCTTTATTCGTCCTAAGACGGTCGAGCACCACTGTCAACGGCTGATGGATAAGATCGATATCCACACCCGGCCTGGCCTCATTGCCTATGCTAAACGGACCGGCCTTGCATAGACCCATTGAGTGATTTAGCGATTTAGCAATTGCGAGACTTAACATCCCGATTTTCCAAACATACATTCAAAATAGAGTTAGTGGTCTTCACTTCTGGTGTTTGTCCTGCTGAGCTCACCTTCACGGGTCCACATTAAGAGAGGCGGCTAACTTTTGGGGCCATATTACTCGGTCATACGTAGTGCCAGCGCGAATCGCGCCATCGAGGTGAAGAAAGACCAAGAATGAAAACCGCATATGACCCTGCAATCTCTCACTCCCCCGATCATTCAATCGCTAAATCTTTCAATTCGTGATGAGCGCTTTGCCGGAGCGCTAGAAACAACCACACCCAGTTGATACATTTTCCCCATTCCTGTATTTAGCCTTCTAGGGTAGAATAGCTTAAAGATGAGGCCGCTACGGGTGGTGCTGGGGGATGATCATACTCTTGTCCGTCAAGGGCTCAAGGCTCTCCTTTCCTCTACCTCTATCTGTGTAGAAGGTGAGGCGGAGGATGGCCGCGAGTTGGTAAGGCAGGTGAGAAAGCTCCTCCCTGATGTGGCGTTGGTTGATATCTCGATGCCGCTTCTAAATGGACTTGAGGCGACGCGCCAAATCGTGAAGGGCTCGCCGCAGACGCGGGTGATCATTCTCTCGATGTTCTACGATAAAGGATACATCGCTCATGCTCGCCAAGCCGGGGCCTGGGGATATGTGCTGAAGGGGGAAGCTCCTGAACGCCTGATCAGGGCGATCGAGGCGGTGGCAAGGGGAGAGCACTACTTTCCGACGGGGAGTGATGTAGATTCAGCTACAGTGAGCGAGGAACGACTCACTCCACGAGAGAGGGAGATCCTGCAACTGATCGCAGAAGGAAAGAGAAACAGTGAGATTGCACAGATTATATCGCGAAGCCTTCATACAGTGCGGAACCACCGTGCTCGTCTGATGAGAAAGCTCGGCGTCCACAGCGGGGCGGAACTAGTCCAAGCAGCGGAGGAGATGGGACTGGTGTGGCTTCAACCTCCAGGGAGGGAAGGATGACGCTTCCCAGAATTCTTACGCGCTACCGTGCCCAGGTTAAAGAGGGCCTTTTAAAGTCCCTTAAAGGGAAATCGCTCCTTTATGCGATCCTGCGCTACGGTGTGGGACTTGAGGATGAGCGCGGTACGCCCGCCAAGAATATGGGAAAGCTATTGAGACCAAGTCTGGTCCTGTTCACCGCCGAGGAACTGGGAGGAGAGATCGAGGAAGCCCTCCCCGGTGCGGTGGCGTTAGAACTAATCCACAACTTCTCTTTGATCCACGACGATATTCAGGATTGCGATGAAACACGGCGAGGGAAGCAAACGGTATGGAGTCTGTATGGGGTCGCACAGGCGATTAATGCAGGTGACCTGATGCAGGCGCTCGCCGTCGCCCAGGCGGTTCGTGCTGGTGAGGAGGCTGTTGCCGCCCTTGTGGACGCAACTGTCGAGATGATCGAAGGTCAGGGACTCGACCTCGCCTTTGAAGGGAAAGAGGTCAAGGTGGATTCCTACCTTCAAATGATCGATAAGAAAACCGGCGCCTTGATTCGTTGTGCCTTCCGTTTGGGTGGACTTTTTGCTGGTGCACAAAGGGATGTGATTGAAGGACTGGTAGAAATGGGGCGGGAACTTGGGCGAGCGTTTCAGATTCGCGATGATCTGTTGGGCGTATGGGGTAATAGAGAAATCACTGGAAAACCACAAGGTTCTGATATACGACGCAGGAAGAAGTCGCTGCCGGTAGCGATCGCCCTGGCGTGTGCCAGCGGAGAAGAGCAGGCTTTGTTACGGGAAGTATACGCCAAAGAGGAGATCGCTGATAATGACGTGAAGCGTGTTATCACTGTAATGGAGCATCTGGATGTTTGCAAGACCGGTGAGGAACAGGTAACTCACTACCTCAAGTGTGCCACCCACCAGCTTGCCGAACTTCCGTTCTCCGAGCAAGGAAGAGAAGATTTGCAAGAACTGATCGATTATTTGGCAAGGAGGGAGAAATGAGACGCCCGGTAAAGCTCGACCTTAAGATGGCCCGATATCTGATGGCCCAAAAGGCGAAGCGCAAGAAGCACTTCCCGTTTGTAACCATGCTTGAGCCTCTTGAAGCCTGCAACCTACACTGCATCGGCTGCGGCCGAGTCATCGAGTATAAGGA
>DQCH01000063.1:321-662 GCA_003545155.1 Candidatus Acetothermia bacterium | reverse complement strand
CATGAGCAAATCGGTGAGATTGTCCGCGCAATCATCGCTGAGAAGAGGTTCATCTATCTGTGCACAAACGGCCTTCTGTTACGGGAGAAACTCGATCTCTTTAAGCCGAGCCCTTACCTCTCCTTTGTTGTTCACCTCGATGGAACGAAGAAGATCCATGACTATGTAACCCAGCGTGAAGGGACCTACGAGGAGGCAATTGCGGGAATCCGTGAGGCGCTTAAGCGCGGGTTCCGCGTTAATACGAACAGCACTCTGTTTCACGGTTCGGATGTAAAGGATCTCCACGCGCTCTTTTCCACTCTTACCGAGATGGGCGTAGAAGGTCTGATGGTCTCCCC
>DQCH01000063.1:0-189 GCA_003545155.1 Candidatus Acetothermia bacterium | reverse complement strand
TGTGCTGCATGGACGACGCCGACCTACACGGTACGCGGGTGGCGGAAGCCGTGTTACATCCTGGCAGATGAACACATAGAGGATGTAAACGAACTGTTTGATTCCAGGCTATGGGAACGATACGGGCCGGGGAAGGATCGCCGCTGCACAAACTGTATGATGCACTCAGCTTTTGAAGGGGCAAGCATC
>DQCH01000064.1 GCA_003545155.1 Candidatus Acetothermia bacterium | reverse complement strand
AGATCGCTCAGCTCGCGGACGATCGTTTCGACCTCAGGGAGCTCCGGCATCGTTCCTCCTTTTCGTGCTTGCTGAAGAACGCCCCGGTCCTGTTTTAGATTCGTTCTTATCTAGGCTGCTCTGTTTTTGACACTGTGCACAGATTCCGTAAAGGTAGACTTGTGCTACTTCCACGAGGTGACCGCCGATTTTGTCCCCCGGTCGGATGGAACAGGGAAGATCGACATCGTACAGGTTTCCACAAATCCGGCAGAGAAAGTGCGGATGGGGATCGGGATTGTAGTCATACCGCGCTGCCTCGCGGGCGATGGTGAGTTCCTGAATACCCCCTGCCTTCTTCAGCGCATCAAGCACGTTGTACACCGTCGCCTTGGCGAGCGAGGGGAACTGGTTCCGCACCCCTTGATAGACCTCCTCCGCGGTAGGATGGGTGTGGTTATTCTCCAAGAACTCCAGCACTACCAACCGCTGGATCGTAGGGACGAGTCCTAACTTTCGCAACCTTGTAGAACGAGCTCCAATATTCATATTAGAATAATTATAGACTTAGAACGACTAAAAATCAAGTGCTGTGAGAAGAGTGCTACAGGTGAAGACTGCTGGCCGAAGCCAGCGATTTTGGTCGCGCAAAATCCGATGGTTGGTTTGCTGTAGGACGCTGTTGATGGTCTTTTAGATGGGGCGGATTGGAGCGGAGGCTAAGTAGGCGGACGGTTTTCTTAAGTCAGATTATCTATCTTCGATAAAAGTAAGGGATTTGATGATATTCGTCATTGATCCTCAATCGGCGCTGCCTAACTGCGAGAGCTCGCCTACGCCGCGCAGGAGTATTACTAATCCCTCGGGTTCGACATCCTATACGCCGGGGGTTGATTTCCATCGATGTCGGTGAAGCCGTACTCGCGCGCAAGATCACCTACGGTCAGGACGCTTCCCGCCTTTTCCATCACGTTGGAATCGGTCGCGAGGGCGGCAACCGCCCGCCCGATGTACTCCACCGATTCGGTCTTGCTCAGTTCTTCAGGAGTGTGTTTATGCGCCATCACTGATTCCGTGCGCATCCAACCGGGCGAGAGTGCCACAGCGGCGATATGGTACTTCCGCAGTTCCAGTGCCATCCCGTAAGCCATGCGGTTGATTGTCGTCTTTGCCAAGTCATAGGGTAGATTGCTGAGGCATTTGCCCCGATCCCAAAAGGTGGTATTCACTATGAGTCCCTGGCGGTGTGACATCATGAGCGGGATCGCGAAGTGACTGGCCGTATAGTGGGCGCGCACGCCTGCCGTGAACATCTTCTCCCAGCGCCAGAGCGGCTGCTCCCAGAACGGGAGGTCGAAGGTGCGGTCATCGTATTGTTCATACCCGCCCCAGACGTTGTTCACCAGAATATCGAGCCGGCCGTGTTCCTGTTTCACTCGCTCAAACAGCGCTTCGACTTGTTTATCCACCGTGTGGTTGCAGCGGACGGGGATGCCCGTCCCACCTCGTGCGGCGAGTTGCTCTGCGGTGTTTTCGATGGTGGTGCCAGGCAAGTCTGGTCTTGTGGAATCACCCCTGATGCTGCGACCAGTCATGTAGACCGTAGCCCCCTCCTCACCAAGCACGAGAGCGATACCGCGTCCCCCACCGCGACTGGCTCCAGTGACCACGGCTATCTTCCCCTTTAAACGCTGCATAATCCGCCTCCGTTGCGCTTTCGTATTCAGCCGGCACTAGCTTTGGCTGAGGTCCTTGTCTCTCTTAGCTATTGCCATCCCACGACTCGATTTCCACCTCATCAACGGTCTCGTTATCCTCTCCAAACGTAAAGCGCGCCCGTATCCGCTCCCCTGCAAGTATGCGTGGGAGCCAATGAGCCCCATCTTTCCACATGCGCTCGAAGGGTATATCGTCTACCTTGAACCAAGCAGGCTTCATCTCCGTGCTTTCCGTCGGCGTGCCCTCCCACGTTGTTACCACAAAGACATGCACCACTTGATTCCAAGAGGGTTTTGCGGGAAACAGGAATGTTAAGTGGCCCATCTGCTGGAGGTCCTTTTCGTAGGTCTTGATTCCTGTCTCTTCTTCTAGTTCTCTGATAGCGGCTGTTGCTACCGTTTCTCCCGCCTCGACTTTGCCCCCAGGACCATTGTATTTCCCCGCGCCAAACCCGATCTTCTTGAAGCCCAAGAGGACCTCATTGGCCGGATTTCCTCGTATCGGAAAACAAAGTGTCGCGTCTTTCATCGTTGCTCCTTAGTGTATCCCATGCCGCCTACAGATGAGATCACCCTCGAGGTGGAACCTATGCCGTTAGCCGATATAAACAGATCCAACGGAGCGTTTACAAGCTGTTCGATGGCGCGCTCGACTGCGTATGTGCAGGATCTGGTGGCGTTCGTAGTCCAATGTCCTCTCTTGCGGAGCCGAGAACGGCTGCTATGAATTGTGTTTCAGATTTCATAATGTCGATGGCTAGGGAATGGAGAGCCAACGACCCTGCATCGGCTGAGGCACGGGCGAATGTCGGCGCACGTAGTCTTCAATCACTTCGCGCACGATCGTCGGTACTTCCTGCTCCGTGCTCTGTCCCTTGTCCAACACCAGGTAGCCGACCTTCGACATAGTTTCGGCATCGGTATGCGCGAGGCAATACAGACGATTCGGATCAATTGGTTCCCCCTGCACCATGACACGCCGCACCCGGTCTCCTACGTCTGCGCCCGGGTCGTACTCGACCACCACGCCGCTGATCTGCGGGATGCCAATGGGCGTCCCTCGGAAACCATGATGCTTGAACTGCGAGATGACAGGATCCAGGCCACGCTCCAAGGCGGTCAAGATCTGCTCACCTCGAACCTTGGTCAAGCATGGATTCGCTGTTGTGAAACAAGAAGCATCGAGTTTGCCCAAGGTGATCGTGCCCGCTGGCAGACCCTGGTGAAGAAGTCCGCTGGCAACGATGGCCACTTGGGCTTCCAGGTGCTCTCGCAGCGCATCAGCGGTGAGGTTTCCAATACCGCACTCGTGGAAGTGATCCAGGTTGAGTGGTACTTCCAACACCCCGATGGGTTCTGCTACCAACGCGTCCACCTCTTGCTCGGCGGCGGCGATGACTGCCAGCATGGCTGGGTCAGGCGGCTCGTCCTCGGGTACATTCAGCACCTGCGCCGACCGGGCCAGCACTTGGCCGGTCGTGGGGTCCAAGGTCATGTCTACCCGACCGAGCGCCTCGGCATATTGGCCCGCCTGAGCAACGAGGACGCCGCTAGATTCTTCTCCTGTAGGCAACCGGTTGTGGGAATGTCCGCCGATGATCAGGTCAATCCCGGGCACTGACTTGGCTAGGTGCCGATCATCTTCCAGGCCGAGGTGGGAGAGCACAACGATCGGCCCCACACACTGCTTTCTCAGCTTTCCGACCAGGGCGCGGGCTACATCACAGAAGTCAGGAAAGTGGAGTCCGAAAATCTTGTAGAGACCGCCCCAGGGGGCGGTCAGACCGATGACGCCCATAGTCAAGCCGTGTGGCAGGGGAATGAGCACATATTCTTGAAGCCCTTTGGGCAGTGGTCCATCGCCGTCCCGGCAGTTGGCGGCCAAGATGGGGAAATCGGCCCGAGCCGCCACCGCGGCCATCGCCTGTGGACCATACGGCAGGGAGATGGCATTGCCCATCGTCTGTAAGGTGTACCCCATTGCGGTGAGAATCGGCGAGAAGGCAGCACCTTTCGTAAGGCTGCATAGACGAACTCGACGGCGCAGCATCGCCGGCATCCCAGAAGAAGACCTGTCGCCCCTGAGCCTTTGCCTCAGCCCGTAACCCGCGGGCAAAGGCACTCAGACGGGCCATGGCCTCCAGGTGACCATGTATGTCGTTGGTGTGAAAAATGGAAAGAGCGACAGGTTCCTTAGGTTTTAATGTCCGTTCTAGCATCTCATGTTTTGTAAGAGGTTTATGCATTTATCGTACCTCGCTTGCTTCCCGCAAGCGTGTGAGAGAAAAGCGTTTCGTAACCGACTCGAGAAACTTTGATGATTTTGAGCGCTTCTGCCTGAGCGTGAATCGGCAAAGAAGCTCCCCGAGAAATGCTCACTGCTTTGGTGATCTTGCTGGGTGAGAGGCCAACGGCGAGCGTACAGTGCGGGACCCAGGATAAAGGACAGTAATGAGGCCAGGGCTTCTTCGCATGCTCTTCAAAGAGTCGGTGAACAGCGGCGTGCAAACTCAGGAGTTCTTTCGTCACGGTTACGCCAAAGAAGAGGATGCCTTCTTCTGTTGGGAAGATCCCGATACTGGATAGGAGAAGCGGGAATGGCGAGATAGTGGTCATATAGGAAGACAACTCATCCTGTAGTCCCTCCACATCGAGTTTATCGCAGACACAAAGCGACAGATGAGGGCGGAGACCCTCAACAAGCATGGATGAGGAGACGCCCGCTTCGGCGAGGGCTTCCCACGTCCGGCGAATTGTGGTTTCGGTTGTCCCATCAAAGGTCAGTACGACACCAAATAGCATATGGTTCCTCCCATTGATAAGGGTTACAGTTTACCGTATACTCCTTGGGTGATCCGCAGCAAGAATAGGTTAGGCAAGTTTCCACCACTCTAGTGCTTCGCCTGATTCGCACATTGAAACTTATCCTCTCGTTGGGTGTAGAAGAGAAGATCGTGCTTGCTTTGAGAGCGGAAGAAGCTCGTATTGCGATAGCGGCCTCAAGTGAGGTTGGGTCTCTGGTTATGCGTTAAAATGCGGAGGTGGTACGGGTGAGAAGAGCGGTGTTGTTGGCTGTGGTGATCGTGGGACTGACCGGTGGGTTGGCGGCGGCGCAGTGTAACTGTGGTGCGTGGACGGAGACTGGTGGCCCAAGCTGTTATACGCCCTATTGGGCTGGCGAGGAAGTGACCTTCAAGCTCGTTGTTCCGGCCGAGTATTTCTTCTGCTGCCCTAGTTGTGAAACACCCTTGATCACGGGCTGGCGAGTAGAGACGATGGAGGGAACGATAGTCTACCAGAAGCAGTTCCCGGATGTCCCAAAGGGGCATTACCTCAAAATGGCCTGGGATCAAAAGGATTCTTGGTACAACAGGGTACCTCCTGGCTACTACAGGATTGTTGTCCAGACGACGTCGGCCGGTGAGTTCGAAAGCTACGTACAGATCGTGCAGAGGCCCTGTTGTTGGGGCTGGTGTGGCTGCTGTTGCCCGCGGCTTTACTCCTGTTACTGCTGCGTACCCTATGGTAAGCCCTACGTCATGATCGACCGGTGCGAAACCTACGCAGCGGCGTGGGGGGCGATTTCAATCTCTATCAAGATCCGGTGTGGATGCCCGTAGACGCTTAAGCTTCGGCGGTGAAATGGTGGCGAGGTTCAGGTTTGATTCGCCATCTTGCGGTTCGTAAGAGCGGCTCGGAAGGAAGACCGGGCCGCCCACGCGCTTCCTTTATTCATTCTCCCACCAAGCCCAGAGATCCTTAACACGTGTAAGCGAGAGTGTATTGTAGCACGGCCACTTACCCATTACCACCAGTCTTGCAGTAAGGAAACCAGGAATCCGGTAGGAGAGACAAGACCGCAGTTCTGATATAGGGAAGCAGGAAGTCGATTCTTTTCCTGGTCTTCTGGCTAAGACTTCAAAAGAACCGCGGTTCGACTTGGTCGTGGTCGAGCTTGCTTGCGCGGGAGCATCTCTTGACAGGTTGCCATACCGAATAGCCTCTTCAAGTGATAGGGAATCGTTTCGTTCCTTCCTCAGAGGATCGCCTTTCGTAAGTTAAGGAGAGGGTTCACAGGCAAGGAGTCGGGTTCCAGCGGGCGTTCTTCCCTGGTTTACCCCACTGACTGCGTGCTCAGGTCCTTCCCGGCGCGCAGCTCCTTCTCGTAGGCGTGGCTCTGTCGGTTGACGTGCATCCCTGCCTTCTCGTAGAGACGTGTCGCGCCGGTCAGGCTCGTCGCGTCGACGTCGAGACCGACCTTGTGTACCCCCCGACAATAAAGAGCGTCGAAAGAGTGGTGCAAGAGGGCTAATCCCAGCCCCTTACGACGCCAGGGACGGCGGACCCCGAGGACTCCCACGTAGCCCATCTTCGGGTCTTCGTGGGATTTGGGCCAGCACATGGATACCCCCGCGATCTCCTTCCCCTCCATTGCCAGGAACCAGAGGGAGGGATCGAAATCAGGATCGTGTGCGGTCTGGTGACGCCACCGTTCAAGTTCTTCCTCGATGGGGGATTCTACGTACCCCCAGTGGTCCTTGAAGGCATCGCGTATGGCGAGTGCGAGTGCATGGTCATCGGGCCTATCAGCGAAGGTGCACAAGGTAATCCCATTGGGCCAGGTTGGTGATGCAGGTGGAAGCTCCAAGTCGATCACCATCTGCCAGAAATGACGGATGGATACGAATCCGTGCTGAGACAGGAGATCCTGGGTCGATTTGTCCTGCTCCAGGACACCGTGTGTGAGAACGACGCGCGCTCCCTCCGGGGCTTTGGGGATCGCCTGGCGGGCCCTCTCTTCCGCCCACTCGAGAAGATAGTTCCCGATTCCCTGATCACTGTAATCGGAGTTAATGATGCTCTCGCACCGAACCTGCACGTGCGGCTCGGCAAGGTCGAAGACATAGGCACCACCGACAAGCTCTCCCGTTTGGTTGAGGACGAGACACATGTCGGTTTTCAGATCGAACCCCGGCATCTGACACTGGGTATGCAACCGCTTTTCCGTGAGTGACTCAACGCCGATAAGCTGGCGCGAGTGAGCGTTGCTCAACGCGACCACTGCAGGGATATCATCCAGCGTCATCGAGCGAGCGGTGAAACCATCGGGAAGGGGTGCGTTCATAACCTCTCCTTTATCTCATAGCTGAGGGGTAGGACGATTATAAAAGGGAGTTCCTCGCGGCGAAAGAACCGGGGAGATCGATTTGACAGGGGAGCTTCATTTCGAGATACTCCTACCGGGTGAAAAAGGCGAGGAGGTGGACGATGAGCGACCTCCCCCCGGAGAGGCGGAAGACGATGTACTTTCCTTGCCGCTCGATCTTCTCGATCGTCGTTCCGACGATCTCATGCACAGGGATCTCCAGGCACGG
>DQCH01000045.1:6048-6204 GCA_003545155.1 Candidatus Acetothermia bacterium | reverse complement strand
CAGTGCACAAGAAATCCTGCGAAATGAGGACTGTCTCTGCTGCTGTAAGGGGTGTTACGAGTTTCTCGAGTTGGAGGACGCATAGCTCAATCTCATCCGCCGTTCTCGGTATTTTATCCTCCGCCGAGCGGTGGGAGGAAGGCGATAGTGGCTCCC
>DQCH01000045.1:5673-5858 GCA_003545155.1 Candidatus Acetothermia bacterium | reverse complement strand
GCAACCCGCCGAAGGCCTTCACCGTAAAGGTCATCCTTTCATCGTCCGGTATGCTTGCAGACATTAACTCTTTTTCCCTTGAGAGCTCAAATCCGCTTTCTCTCCGTCCAGATTAGTCGATGACGTCATGCCGATTCAACCTCTCTCCCACTGGACAAGGACTGCTCCAACAAGGATGAGGCTCA
>DQCH01000045.1:0-5632 GCA_003545155.1 Candidatus Acetothermia bacterium | reverse complement strand
CCACAGTGGCGGTAATACTTGCCCGGCTCGCGAGTGAGGTTACCAGGAGCAGAAAGGGGAGAGCAAAGGCGAGGGAATAGGCGAGAACACGTTCCGGTGGATGCTCGCGCACCGCCACCTTGACCAGCAGTGTATAGGCGGCACAGCCGGAGGTGGAGGAGAGGGCGAAAAAGATTCCCGCCGCGGAGATTGAAATGGAGTTCTCCCAAACTCCAAAAATAAGGCTGCACCCGAAGACAGCGATTAAAAGAGCGGTGGGTTTTTCGAGTGGGGAACGCTCCTTAAGCGTGAATCGGGCCCCAATGGCGACAAACACCGGATAGAGATAAAACAACGAGATAGCAACTCCTACCGGCAGTGAAGCAACCGCTTAAAAAAAGCTGCTGTAGTTGAGTGCTACCGAAAGACCAAGAGCGATGAACAAAGGGAGCGAACCTCTTGGCAGACGTAGAAGCTGACGTCTGTAGATGAGAAGGGCTGGGAAGACGATTGCAATTGTAGTGATCGTCCGCAGTGTAACCACTGCCTGCGGTCCGACTCCTAGATTGAAAGAGAGTTTTCCTAAGGGACCAAGGCTCGCCCAGCAGGCAGTAGCAGCGATGACGAGCAGATACCCACGTTGTCTGTTGTTGATTGGCAGCCTCCTCAAAGCGAGATATAATTTTACCTTATCATCGTTCGTGAGGAGAAAGCACGTGGAAAAGCGTAAAGTGCTCGTTTGCAGTGCTTGGCCGTATGCCTCTGGGGTGCCGCACTTGGGGAACCTCGTCTCATCACTGCTTTCCGGCGATGTGTTCGCACGCTACTATCGGATGCGCGGGCATGATGTGCTTTATGTCTCCGGGACCGACGCCCACGGGACACGAATCGAGTACGAGGCGAGGCAACGCGGGATCTCTCCTGCGGAGCTTGCCGCTTTCAACCATCAGCAGATTCGCTCCGTAATCGAGGGGTTCGGAATTGTGTTTGACAACTACACGACCACCGAGTCTCCCGTGCACAAACAGTTTATACAAGAGATTTACCTTAAGATGGAGCAACAAGGGTACATCCTAACGCGCGAGGAGGAACGCGCCTACTGTCGTAACTGCCGTCTGTTTCTCGCCGATCGATTTATCACCGGTACCTGCCCGCGTTGTGGTGCCTCCGGGGCGATGGGAAACCAGTGTGACGCCTGCGGGGCGATCATCGAGCCAGAAGAGTTGATCGACCCTGTTTGCAGCTTCTGCGGGAAGAAGGATATTGAGTTTCGCAGAACGCGTCACTGGTACCTCGATCTGACCAAACTCTCCCCTAGGCTTTCCGACTACGTGGCCTCGCGCCACTTTCAGGGAAACGTCCACCGCCTTACGCAGCGGATGATCGAAGAGGGCTTGAAGCCGCGTGCGATGACCCGAGACATCGCTTGGGGAATCCCAGCCCCGTTTAAAGGGGCCGAAGGGAAGGTAATCTACGTCTGGGGAGAGGCGGCGCTTGGCTATGTCTCGGCGACGGTGGAACACTTCGACGGTGAGCTAGCTTGGAAGGACTTCTGGTTCGGAGAGGACGTTCATCAGATCTACACTATCGGTAAGGACAACATTCCTTTTCATACCCTGATCTTCCCTGGACAGTTGATCGCCTCTGGGCGGGGATATCACCTCCCCGACCAGATTGCTGCAACTGAGTACTTAAACTGGATTGGTGGGCAAAGCTTCTCCAAAAGCCGCGGGGTAGGCCTCTACTGTGATGATGCCCTCAAGGTAATAGATGCGGAGCTGTGGCGCTTCTACCTCCTCTATAACCGACCGGAGGGGCGCGACGTTAACTTTTCATGGGAGGAACTGGGGAAGGCAGTTAATGGAGTTCTTATCTCTAACATCGCCAATTTGATCAACCGCGTTCTCTCCTTCATCCAGACTCGCTACGCTGGTGTTGTTCCCACAGATGAGGCCGACTCGGAGGTAAAAGAGCGGCTGGAAAACACGATATCTGATTACGAGAGGGCCATGGAGGCAGGATTCCTTAGCCAGGCACTGCGCGCCGTCTGCTTGCTTGCGGTAGCTGGAAACGAGTACTTTCAGCGCAAGGAGCCGTGGGAGACTAAGGACAAGGGGGCGGTGGCAGGTGCTTTTCATTTGGTTAAGGGGATTGTGATCCTCCTTTTTCCGTTTCTTCCAAAGTTTTCCTCCTCCGTCCTGGCGGTGATGGGGATCGATGGCGCCAGTTGGAAGGAGCTTGAGAAATCTGACGCTGGTCGACGGCTCACCAACGAACGTGTGCTCATCGAGCGGATCGACGTGGAAAAGATCAAAAAGTAGGTGGAGAACATCAAGCGAGAGACGATTACTATTGAGGAGTTTAGCAAACTTGACCTTCGAATAGGGACGATCCGATCGACATCAGCAATCCCAAATGCGGACAGACTCTATCGGTTGACAATCGAGGTGGGTGATGAAGTCCTAACGACCGTTGCTGGGATAAAGCGGGCCTATCTTCCTGAGGAGCTCGTCGGTCGCCAAGTTGTCGTGTTGGCTAACCTCGAGCCGGCGAAGATCAAGGGAATCACTTCAGAGTGCATGCTCCTTGCAGCCAAGGGTGAAAAGATTACCCTTCTGATCCCCGACCGGGAGGTCCCACCCGGCACGCCAATCGGGTAGGCTCGTTGAAAAGAGGAACAAGGATCGCTAAAATTTGGTTTAATTGAGGTGCTTTTTAATGTATATAGTAATTGAAACAGGTGGCAAGCAGTATCGAGTCGAGAAGGGAACGTTATTCGAACACGAGCGGATCGAGGGCGTTGGGGTAGGAGAGGAAGTTGAATTCGAACGGGTTTTACTCCTTGTCGACGAGACTGGTGTTCGAGCGGGAGCTCCTTATCTCGATGATGTGAAAGTGAAAGGAGAGGTGCGAGAAGAGGGATTGGGGGATAAGATCATTGTCTACAAGTACAAGAGCAAGAAAGGATACCGGCGCAAGCAAGGGCACCGTCAGCCCTACATGACGACGCTCATCACTAAGATCGAATCCTAAGGGGAATAGACGTGGAAGAGATTATCATTCAACGTGACGAACAAAACCGAATTCTCGGGCTTACCGGCAGGGGAATGGAAGAGGGAAGCCTCGCTACGACGAGTACTCTCCACTTCCTGCAAGCGACGATCTCCTCGATGACCGACTACTTGCACGTAACCCCTGATTTTTCCGTTGGAAAGGAGCTCCACCTCGTCGTTGATCGGAGCGATTCTCATCTTAACCGCGAGATCGACGCGATTATGGAGACCCTTGTAATTGGTCTCAAGATGTTGGCAAAGGAATATCCCGGTGACTTCGTGGTACACGAGGCCACTGTTAGTATACGGGTGTAAGAAGGAGTATTAATGGCACACAAGACGAGTACAGGTTCAACGTCGAATGTTCACGACAGTTCAGGCAAACGTCTGGGTGTGAAGCGTTTCGGTGGAGAGTGGGTAAACCCGGGGATGATCATTGTCCGCCAGCGTGGTACCAAGTACGGTTTAGGAAAGAACGTTGGCTTGGGGCGGGATTACACGATTTATGCTACCGTCCCCGGTTATGTCCAATTTAAAGGTCGCAAGAAAAAGTACGTGAGCGTCCTGCCGACGCAGGAGGCTTAATCCCTCCCGATGTTTACCCCTTCAGGTTTTTCTTTCTATGTTCATTGATGAAGCGACGATCCGCGCCCAAGGAGGGCGTGGGGGGGATGGTGTAATCAGTTTTATCTCCAATCGACATAGCCCACAGGGAGGGCCGGATGGTGGAAACGGAGGGAGCGGTGGATCAGTAGTGATGCGGGCCTTATCAGGCCTATCTACCTTGTATGCCTTCCGCAATGAGCCGAAATTCCGCGCTGGTGACGGGAAAAATGGGGGGAAGAACACCCGGCGCGGAGCACGGGGCGCGGACAAGCTGATTCTAGTTCCAGTGGGTACGCTCGTTCGAGACGTGACCAGCGGGGAAACTCTGGTCGATCTCTCCTCGCCGGGGGACGAGGTGATCCTCGTGCACGGGGGCGAAGGTGGTCGCGGGAATCGGAGTTTCACGACCTCGGTTCGGCAGGCGCCGCGAATCTGCGAACACGGATTAAAAGGGGAGGAAAAGACCCTTCGCCTGGAACTGAAGCTCATCGCGGACGTCGGGATCATCGGTTATCCCAATGTTGGTAAGTCGAGCCTCATCTCATGCATCTCCGCGAAGAGAGCCAAAGTGGCGGACTACCCGTTCACTACCCTCGTTCCCAACCTGGGGGTAGTTGATGTTGATGGTAAGTACCAGTTCGTTGCTGTAGACATTCCTGGCCTGATCGAAGGGGCACACGCTGGTAGGGGATTAGGCGATCGTTTTCTCCGTCATGTGGAGCGGACGCGCGTGTTAGTCCACATGATCGATTTAGCCATGCTCGAAGGACGGGACGCACTTGAAGACTACCACCACATCAACGCGGAGCTGGCTGCGTTCAGTGAGGCGCTGATGAAGCGGCCGCAGGTTATTGTTGGGAATAAGGTTGACCTACTTGGGTCCGAAGAGATAGAGAAATCAAGAAAGCGCTTCGCCGCCAACGGAGTGGAGATCCTCCCAATCTCGGTCGCAAACCGTCGTGGGATACGCGAGTTGATTATGAAGGTTTATCGTAGTTTGCAGGCCGCCACTGTAAAGGAAGAGGGACCAGCCCCCTTACGCCGTGTCTACCGCTATCACGGCGAGGAGGGGTTTCGAGTTGATCGGGATGGGGACGTATTCATCGTCGAGGGGGAAGCGGTGGAGAGACTAGTGAAAAAGCTGAACCTCGACAGCCACGATGCGTGGGAATACTTAAGCGAGCGGCTAAGAAAGATGGGAGTCTTTAAAGAACTCAATCGGCGGGGGTTTGCTAGTGGGGATCTTCTTCGCATAGGAGATGTGGAACTTGAGCTTAAAAACTAGGGTAGGGTTATTCGGGGGGACATTCAATCCTCTGCATGATGCGCACCTGCTGGTGGCAGATAAGGCGCTTGAGCAGTTTACGCTGGGGGAGGTAGTGTTCATCCCCAGTGGGATCCCACCTCATAAGGAAGTTGAGAATAGTGTAAGCAAGGAGGACCGTTACGAGATGGTGAAGCGAGCAATCGCCCCTTATCGGAACTTCTCGGTCTCACGGATCGAGATTGACCGTGAGGGTCCCTCGTATACGATCGACACAATCCGCGCCATGAGGGAGATCTACCCACAGGGGATCTGTTTCATTGTAGGGGCTGATCTATTGTTGCAGATCGAGACGTGGAAGGAACCGAAGGCTCTCCTGGAGAGCGTCCCCTTTATTCTCGCACCGCGAGACGGGATTTCATGCGAAGCCTTTTCCGCTTCGCCGTTCGCCCTTGCGGAGATTCACTTCATCGATATGGAGGAGGTCAACCTATCCTCCACTTGGGTGCGCCGACGGGTGAAGCATGGAGAAGCGTTCGAGGAGTGGGTACCACCGCAGGTTGCGACCTACATTGGAAAGCACAATCTGTATCGAGATATACAGTTGACGGAAATACGTCAAACAAGATAGGAGGCGACTATAGTCAAAAGAAAATTAAGAGTTAACGAGCGGATTCGTGAGACTGAGATTCGGGTGGTCGACGAGCGGGGAGAGAACCTCGGGGTGATG
>DQCH01000100.1 GCA_003545155.1 Candidatus Acetothermia bacterium | reverse complement strand
CCCTGGCAGAAGTTGTAAAATTTCTTTCCCTTGACATGCTCGGCCCAATCCGCTAAAGAAGAGATTTGAGGATTACATCATACAAGGAGGAGGTAACGTGAGAAGCCGATACTTCTATTTAGCGGTATCTTGCTTGACCTTTTGTAGCATCCTGCTCACCCTGCCATTTGCTGTTCCGCTGGTCAGCGGTAACCCCGCTACCCAGTCCATCGCGCAGGGTGACCAGGCCTACAACCAGCGATTCGATATCGAAACTGATAAGCCTATGGAGTTCCTCAAGGCTTATAAGCCCCATATCGAAAGAGCTATCGGCTACTATGCGATTTCTATACAAGATCCAAGCACCCTGTCGATCCAATCTCAGGCCTATGTGTACAACCGCCTTGCTCAGCTCAATTATGAGCTTGCCAAGGTCTTGATCTTAGAAGAGGGTAAAGAGCAAGAGATCACGGATGCACTCGTCCAAGGTAAGGAATACGGGTTTATGAGCCTCGAGCTTCACTCAGGCTTTGACAGAGAAAGGTTCATTGATACCCTCAACTGGGTCAAAGATGTGGCCGCCCTGGTGTGGACAGCGGACTGTTGGGGAACATGGCTTGGGTATAATCCAATAGAAGGTTTCCTGAATCTTTCCAAAGTCAAAAAGATGTACGAGCAAGCTATAGCAGTAGATGAGTGTTTCTGGGGTGGTAGTAGTCATATTGGACTAGGGGCACTTCTTGGAACAACACCGAGCATGCTCGGTGGAAATCCGCAGGAGGCCCAAGAGCAGTTTAAAAGAGCATTGGAAATCGATCCTGATTATCTCCCTACCTCGGTTGTCTATGCTGAAAGCTACGGTTTCACTCATTCCCTTGGCACCCGGAATGGCATCCGCAACCGGCAGCTTATAGAGGAGCGCTTGACTTTCGTCACTGAAGCTCCGGTAGGCGAAGAAAGGCCTTTCTGGAACTGGGAAGCCAAAGCCGAAGCCGAGCTTCTATGGCTGGAGCTGGAAAGGCTCTCTCGATAAGGATTCCGACAGACAGAACCCAGCGACCATTCTAAAATGCGCTAGCTAGGTGCGGTGCAGACGTAGCCGTTATCACGGAACCAGTTAACGGCTTTTTGAAGCGCACCCTTGGCCGAGGTCTGAGGGAAACCGAGCTCGCGAATCGCCTTGCCGGGATCGTAGTACATGTAGTGACGTGACATGCGGATCGTGTCCGGAGTCATGCGCGGCGTAGCTCCCGTAATCTTGCAGAAGGCGGCGTTTAAGTACGATAGCCCAAGGATCGGATAGTAGGGGATCTTCATGCGTGGTACGGGGATTCCGGTAATCTTAGAGAGGAGCTCGAGCAACTCGCCCATCGTCATATCCTCCCCACCGAGGATGTAGCGCTCGCCGATTTGCCCTTTTTCAGCAGCGAGGAGGTGTCCAAGTGCCACGTCCTCAACGTCGACCACGTTCATCCCAGTCTCCACGTATGCGGGAATACGGTTATTGAGAAAGTCGAGGATCGTCTGACCTGTCGGGGTCGGCTTAATGTCGCGCGGGCCGACCGGGAATGAGGGATTGACAATCACCACAGGGAGGCCGCTACGGGCGTAGGTAAGAGCAATCTGTTCGGCACGGTACTTGCTCTTCTTATAGTCACCGACGATCTTTCCAGGGTCGACCGGCGACTCCTCAGTCACAGGTTCCTTCCCCTCAGGGACCGCCAGAGCGGCGACTGAGCTCGTGTACACAATACGTTCTACGTCCGCTTCCTTTGCGACCTCAAGAACGTTACGGGTCCCCTCAACATTTACCTGATAGATCAGCCCAGGCTCACGGACCCAGAAGGAGTAAAGGGCAGCAGCGTGAAAGACCCGTCTGCACCCCTGCACTGCTCGGCGCAGGGAATCGATATCGGTGATATTCCCTTGAACAAGCTGGATCTTGAGGCCATCCAGGTTCCGCGTATCTGCGCCCTTACGGACGAGCGCGCGGACCTCATAGTCGGCTTTCAATAACTCCCGCACGATGCTTGAACCGATAAACCCCGTTCCACCCGTCACAAATGCCTTCAAAAAAGCCTCCTTTACAGATCACGCTTCTTCCATATCTTGGCTCAAGTCACAATAAGGACGGGATCATTCCCAATTTTGCGAGAGGTGATACCTATGAGACGGGGCTCTCTCACCCTGGTATCGCTGCTTGGGACCGCGCTCTCTATGGAGGAGGGTCAAGAGTTACTCTTCTTGGATTCGGTGAACGGTGTTCCCATTACGGGGAATGTTCGCTGGCCATTCCTCCTCGGCTTGGGGAAGGGTCACCAACAGACCAACCTCGCTCCCTCCGCCAACTTCCGTCACCGCTTTGTGTTCGACCTCCAGTGACTCAACCGTCTGCTCGATGTAGGTGTGCGGACCTCTGATGCAGATTCGGTCGCCCACTTTGAGTGCCTGGCCTGCGTGGATCTTTACCGCGGCTACGCAGATCCTCTGAAAGAAATCGGTGACTCGTCCAATCTCAATCTCCGAGTGCGCCATGTGCACCGCCTCCTTCCGCACGTAACAAACTTCCCTCTACTTTATCCTTCATCACCCTACGTAGGAAAGGCAGGAAAGTCAACACGGCAGACAAGAAAAAGAGATAATGGGCGAAGCAGGGCTCGAACCTGCGACCTTTCGGATGTGACCCGAACGCTCTTCCAACTGAGCTATTCGCCCAATATTCTTTTTTATTCTAGCGAGCCTAAGGCGGGGAATCAAGCATCAAATTTCGCATTCCCCAGTAGGCCAGTCAGGCTCTCCCCCGCCCGCTTCCTCGTGATTTCCACTAGTCCGAGACCGGTGATGTCGATGAAATCTGTCGGAACTCGATCCTTTTTAAACTCTTCTTTGACTTTGTTGACCACCTGCTGCTCATAACGTTGGGTCTCCATATCCACAAAGTCAACCACGATAATCCCGCTGATCTGCCGTAGGCGCAACTGTCGCGCGATCTCCTGTGCTGCCTCCAGATTCGTGTTCAGAATTGCCGCCTGTTGGTTGCGGTGCCGCACATCCGCCCCTGTATTGACATCGATCGCAGTGAGGGCTTCGGCTTCATCAATTACTAGAAACCCACCGCCAGCGAGGTTGACCCGACGAGAGAGGGTCTCTTGAATCTGTTCCTCCACGCGAAAGTGTTTGAAGAGGTGAGTTTTATCCTGATGCAGGCGGATACGATCTTTGTACTCCGCCATCTGCATGTAGTCAAGAAAATAGAGGATTTTCTCCTGAAAAAACTTCGAGTCGACAATCACCTCATGGACGTCGGGAAGAAGTCGATCACGAAGGATCGTTTGTACCAGCCCCATCGTCTTATGCAATAGTTGCGGAGCCGACGAATTACGGGCTGCCTCCTGAATCCTTTTCCAGGTTTCCGCAAGGAGCCGGTAGTCGCGCTCCAGATCCTCCTTACTCGCTCCCTGCGCGGCTGTGCGGGCGATCATCCCCTCGCCATTCCTCTTTAACCCACGCGCGATCCGCCGAAGGCGACGCTGGTCCCGGACGTTCTCGATCCGGCGCGAGACACCGAGGCGGTCCTCCGTAGGAAGTAATACCCAGTACCGCCCGGGGAGGCTGATCTTTGTCGTCCCCTGTGGGTTCTTTGAACCTATCCCACCACGCCTCACCTGCAAGATCAAAGTCTGATCAGAACGGAGGATCTTATTGATTGGCGCCGCTCCATGCCACGGCTTAAACCCACAGCTCAAAAGCATTGCATCATTGATCTCCCCTTGGGAGAGGAACAAACTCTTTTTCTCGCCAACATCGACAAACGCCGATCCCAAACCAGGAAGGACATCTTCCACCCTCCCTTTATAGATATTCCCAACGATCTTTTCCTGCGTCGGGTGCCCGTAGTAAATCTCCATTAGTCGGTCGTCCTCCAGGATTGCCACGCGCGTACGCTTGGCCTGCTGATCGGATGAATCGACCGATATCAGAATCCTTTTTCCTTTAATTTGGTCACCTTCTTTCCCTCATCGAGTCCTGCCAGAATCTTGGCAAATCGTTTCCCATTTCTCGGATCTACTATCTTGGGTGCAATCTCGAGGAGCGGAACCAGGACGAACCGCCGTTCGTGCATGCGCGGATGCGGAATCTCCAACCCCTCTTCGCGGACTACCTGACCCTTATATAGGAGCACATCAATATCAAGCACGCGCGGTCCGAACCGAAACGTCTTTTTCCTACCTCTCTCTCTTTCGATCCTCTTGCACAGGACGAGAACCTCCCGTGGCATGAGATTCGTCCGACCAGCGACGACCGCGTTCAAGTACCATGGTTGCTCAATAAGGCCAACCGGTTCGGTTTCATAGAGAGAAGAACGTCGTCGTAC
>DQCH01000035.1 GCA_003545155.1 Candidatus Acetothermia bacterium | reverse complement strand
CCTTCATTGCAAAACCAACCGTTACTACTTAAGCATCTGCTTTCCTAATCAACGAAACCACCTCCAGGCCACACACCCGGGCCGAGGCATAAGGGGCGGTCCGCTGCCCTTTGCCCATAACGAATCTCACGGGTCGGCTTCTGAGCATACCTGATCTCTTTCAGATTGTGCTTGCATTTTTTGACAGCGCTTTGTACAATGACCAAGCGCAGGGTCAGAAAGCAGGTGGGATGTATGAAGGCAACAAAGACGCGGTTGACGGTCGATCTGCCCCGAGAGTTGGTGGAGAGGGCCGATACGGCCGTCGAACAAGGGGCAGCCCGCAGCCGCAACCAGTTGATCACCCAAGCGATTGAAGCATGCCTCCACAGGCTGGAAGAGGCCGAGATCGACGCCCGGTTTGCGGCAATCGCCGAGGATGAAGCATACCAGAGGCTGGCGTTGCAGTTGACCCAGGAGTTCGAGCGTTCCGACTGGGAGGCCTTCCGACTCGGTGAAGGCGAGGAACCATGAGTTCTTCTTCGCCTCAATTGGCTGCAGGAACGCCTCCTTGCCGCGGCGAGGTCTATTCGCTGCGGCTCGATCCTGCGGAAGGCTCGGAGCAACAAGGCACCCGGCCCGCGGTGGTCGTCTCGCGCGATGCGATCAATCGAGCCAGTCCGGTGATTGTCATCTGCCCGTTGACCGACGCGCGCCACGTTCCTCGGCCCTATCCGAGTGACGTTTTGGTAAAGGCCCCGGAGGGCGGGCTCACCAAGGACTCGGTGGTGCTCACCGGACAGATTCGGGCGGTGGCTAAGATTCGACTGCTCCGGCGCCTGGGGGAACTCCGGCCCGATACGATGCGCCGGATCGAGCAAGCCCTCAAGATTACGCTGCAGTTGCCTTGAGCTTGTAGCCATCCGTAAGCCGCTCGATATCCTCCATCGTCTCCCGAACACCCACTGAGTGCCAATCTCGGGGAGCATGGCTGGGGACGGAATTGAAAGCCCCTGGTCCTGTCTCCTACAGTGACGAGCAGCCATGGATTCAGAAGCCGAAGCGCAGAGGAGCGAGATGAGAGAGAGGGAGGATGGGTTTGTCTTTACCGTACTCCTTGAGGCCAACAGGCTTGGAGGATACACGGTGACCGTCCCCGCCCCGCCCTCCTGATATCGTAGCGTTACGACTCGCATGTCCATCGCGTTCCTCTCCTTCTCGTTCTCCAAGAAAAATCCATTGGGGGCTTCGCCCCCAAACCCCCGACGCAAGCCGGAGCTGGGGGCGCTACGCCTACCGGCGCGCCCCCATACTCTGGCTTTTGCGGAAAATGGCAAGGACTCAGAGCGCTGTCCTCACGAGGCGAAAGCCCCGCCAAGCTCCGCGTACGATTCAGGTCACTCATCCCGCCCTCCGGGCGGGACCGCTCCGCTTGCCTGACCTGAATCCGATGCTCCACCTCTACTTCAGCTCACCTACTGACCTGGAGGCAGCACGGCCCGAAAGCCGAAGCCGTCGTGGCAGTAGTCCGGCCTGTAGTAGTCGCGAACCGCAACGCGGCAGCCGTACGCGTAGGCGTACCAACCGCCGCCGCGCAGCACGCGGTACGAGCCCGCAGAAGGGCCCCGTGGGTCCCTCCCTGGCGAGACCTCGTAGTAATAATCGGAGTCGTACCAATCCCACACCCACTCCCAGACGTTCCCGGCCATGTCGTAGAGCCCATACCCGTTGGGCGCAAAGCTCCCCACCGGGCTAGTGTAGGGCATCGGATCGTTGTCGTAGTCCGGATGGTAGCCCCGCGTCGGACTGGTGTCATAGCTGTAATGCAATGCGCTTTTGTAGTTCGCCCGCGCGTGCTGGATCGTGTTTGTGTCGCTCCACGGGAAGCGATGCCCGACCGCCCCGCCCCGCGCCGCATACTCCCATTCTGCTTCAGTGGGCAGTCGGTAACCCTCTGCGTCCCACTTGACCCAGTCGTTCTGTATATTCACACTTCCCGTCCGGTAGACCATGGAATACGAGCTGTCCGTGTAGTAGGCTGGCGTCAACCCCTCCTTCTCGCTGCGCGCGTTGCACCATTTCACGCTCTCGTACCACGTCACGAAATGGACCGGATGGTCCGCTGCCTTGCCCGAACCATTTTCAGGCTTGATGTCGTAACCGTGGGCCGCTGCCCAGTCCGCCACCTCATCCCACAGGGCCTTGGTCACCTCATACCTATCCATGTAGAACGCACTGACGTAAACCGTGTGCACTGGCCGCTCGTCGGAGACGCCCTCGCTGAAGCTATCCCCCATCTGGAAGCTCCCCGCCGGGATTACCATCCCCTCTGGCGGCTCCCCTGGAGCCTGGGCTTGAGCCCAAGAAGAACCGCTTCGCAGGCAAAAAACCAACCCCAGCGCTAAAACCAACGTCACTGACAACACAATCCTAACCTTCATCTTGCACCTCCTTAAGTCGATTCAAGGTTCCCTTATACCTTCAGTTTCCTCATTTCCTACCTCTAGTTTTGGCCTATGGTTCCGCTAGAAGCCCATATAAAGCGAGACGATCGGCACGGCCAGTGCCCCTGCCGGGATCCCTGCGATCCCGCCCCACACCGCTCCCGCGAGAAATCCCATGCCGACCGCTTGGGAATAGGTGAAATCCCCCACATCCACATAGACGATGGGGATTGCTAGTTCCATCCCGAGCGCGAAACTGACCCCTCCGGCAACTGCGCTTCCGATCATCCCTAACCCGGCCCCAACGATTGGGGACAGGAGAAGCGAGGGTGAGAGTTTAAGCGTTGCATCGGCGATGAAGCGGCTGGCGAGGGCCCCGGTAGCTATGGTCGTAGCGACAACCGGAATAGTGACGAGGATACAGTCCGAGAGAGGCGTGCCTTCAGGAATTAGGTCAAGCACAGAAGGAATCCCGATCGCCAGACCGAGAACCGCTCCCCCGATCGTCATCCCCGTTCGCACGTGCTCCACCTTGTCCGCGGGAAGGTCATTCCCAATGACCGATAGGCAAGGAATTAGGGCCACCAACAGAACGCAGATCACTTTATGGAACCGTTTCATAGTATTTTCACCGTAGGGAAAGGAAAGGTACCTGTCAACTTGGATACCGTTTCCTAAGAAGGCCGTTGCAGGGTCTCCTCTGTGCACAGCGGTCAGCCATCAGTAATCAGGGATAAGAAGCTATCAGCAGTCAGCCATCAGTAATCAGGGATAAACAAGCGATCAGCCAGAAGCCAACCCCATGATCTGCTGGAAGCTGACCGCTGATCGCACGATCTGGTACAATGATTAGGACCAAGGCTTTGACTTGAAATGAAGCGGCAAGAGTAGATGCAGGAAACAGGCTGTAAAGGAGCTTCAAACGTTGGAAGGGATAACTGAAAGGACGAGGCCACTAATTCGGTTAAGACGAACTGCACTCGACCGGTTCCCGCGGTTAAAGACACGGCTTGCGCTTCGTTTTAAGGACCCGATCCTCGGAGTGGTTGACAGGCTTCCTTTAGGTTCGCTTGCTTCACGTGCTTTTCGGCAGACCCTACGGCACCTGGTAGGCGGGGTCCTGTGGTCGGTTAAGCTTGAGGTGAACAATGCCTGCGGTCTCTCCTGCCCGATGTGTTACATAAAAAAGGGAGAGGATCTCCTCCCGATGCACGATATCAAGCGGTTGCTCGATGAGATCGCGAGGGTGGGAACACGCCTGGAGATCCTCGGCGGGGAGCCGCTCCTGCGGGACGATCTGGCTGAGATCATCCGCTATGCAAAAGAGGAAGCCAAGGTTCCACAGGTTGTCCTCTATACAAGCGCCCTGGGTGCTGATCAAAAGCGGGTTGAGGAGCTTCGCAAGGCCGGTCTGGATGCGGCGCTCGTTACACTGGTCTCGTGCGATGAGAAGGAGCATGACGCGTTTGTCGGTGTGGATGGCGCCTGGCGAAGGACTACAAGCGGGATTAGATGCCTTAAGGAAGCCGGCGTCGAGGTGTACACCTTCACCGCGATCCACAACGCAAATATAGGTCGAGTCAAGGAGATCTACGCGTTTGCAAGAAGGCAGCTTGGAGTACACGCCGTCTTCTACCAGTACATCCCTCAACAAGCGGACGATCCGCTCATCCCTGACAACAAACAGTGGGCGCAGGTCAAAGAATGGATCCTATGTGAGAAGAACGCGCCGCACGCCCGGTTCGTCCGAAATTTCTGCACACTGGCTGGCTCTGCCTGCTCCGGAGGGTACTTCGTGTTCACGGTCAAGGTTGATGGCACGGTGACCCCCTGTCCGTTCATTTCCGACATCCCGCTTGGAAACATCAAGGAGGAATCGATCTGGGAGATCATGCGTGGTCGATTCAACGTGAATAAGTTCATCGAGTTTCAATCCCTGCCGGGGGAATGTAGGGGTTGCGCCTACGCCGACATCTGTAACGGTGGATGCAAAGCGGGAAACGCAGTCTTATTCGGGCGCTACGATCGCAAAGACCACCGCTGTCTTGGACCGTGGGATAAACCGATCTCGGAGGCGGCAGTATCAGACCGGCTCCCCTGTTTCTTCTGAATTCTTGTTTTGGCTCCTCACGGTTAAGCTAAGGTAACTAGAGAGAAAGACTCAAGAGATTGGCCTCTCGCAAAGCCGCAGAGAACGCGAAGAAAAGCTGAAACACAGTAATGGGTAATCAGTGGAGAGTAACGAGAAAGAGCAAGTGGAGTTGATGTTCTAAGCTGATTGCTGACGGCTGAGAGCTGATAAATCCTTGGCGATCTTAGCGTCTTGAGTGAGTGAAACGAACGGGCGAGAGAAAAAGCTTTACCTCTCGCAGAGCCGCAGGGAACGCGAAGAAAAGCTGAAACACAGTAATGGGTAATCAGTNNATCCTTGGCGATCTTAGCGTCTTGGCAAGAGAGCCAGGTGTAGATCTCTTCCTGGTGATGTTGATGGAGCGATCAAAAGGCCTTACACTTCGGCAAGATCTAAAGCGGACTGAAGATCACGCACTCCTTAAAGCCCGTTTAACTAAGAGAAGATGAATACGCTACTAATTATTGGAATTCTGATCACCGCTGGTTTCACCTTCGGCGAGCTCGTCGAGAAACTCGGATTACCTCGCGTAACTGGATACATCCTTGCCGGTGTTCTTCTCAATCCAGGCATTTTCCACTTCATACCACTAG
>DQCH01000069.1 GCA_003545155.1 Candidatus Acetothermia bacterium | reverse complement strand
GGAATGTCGGTCTGAATACCAATGAGCCTGTTGCCCAAACGTTGTGATCTAACCATCCCCCTTCCTCGGGAGCGTCAACCTAAAGGGAACACTTTCTTCTCAGCGCCCCCCTTAGCTGCAGATTACGCTCCGTTTGCCACATCATGCTACTTGTTCTACCTCACTTAGGGGTAGCAACACTCATCCCGCGCCCCTTAGGCCAAACAACCCTCTTTTGGCGCCATACATGGCTGGAACTTCCCACTCCGCCATAGCTTGAGTAGGTTGTGCGTCGCACAGATCAGTCGCCATTCACTGTTCACTGCTGCTACCCCACGGCGCAAGAACGTTTCGCTCCCACGACATCCCTTGATCTGACCAAACACCGGCTCTACTGTCTGCGAGCGTAACTTGTACAGCGCCTTTCCTCGCTTCGTCAGTAGTTTGCGCTCCATCCGCTCTTTCACGCTCGCACTGTTGGGTATCCTGCCACGTGGACACCTTTTGTCCTTCATCGCTTGCCGCTGTTTGTGGCTCTTCTTCGTCGCTAGCAACAGTTCCGGCCCGCTTGGATCTGCATCAAGCATGTTCCTCTCGCTGTAGTAGCCTGCATCCGCCAATACCACCCTCACTTTGCCCTTCACTCCCGCTGCCTTTAGCTCTTCATCCGTCCTCTTCAGCATCGGATGTAATTGCTGGACATCGTTCTGCTGTTGGGTCACTTCCGCGGCCACAATGATTTGCTCCTTTGTTACCACTGCCTGTCCATTGTACCCTTGAATGTGTCCGTTACGGGTCTTCATGATCCGACTGTCAAGGTCGGTTAGGTTGGCCTTGGCCTTTTTCGGATCTGGGTTCTTGTCCGGTTCCTTCAGCTTCCGTCCTCGCTTCTTTTCGCCACTCACCTGTTCCTCTTCCTCACGTGCCTCGATCTTCGCTTCCTGCACAGCTGCCTTCTCTTGCGCACACTGTTCCAGTTGTGCCTTGGCCTTTCTTAGCCTCGCCAGTCGGCTCTCCCGTCGTGCCAGTTCCTTGGGGAGTTCGTCCCCACGCCGCTCTCTCCCATACTCCACATCCTCTTTCGCATCTGCCTCGTCCGCTTCTTGTAACATCCGCTTGACTTCTTTCTCCAAGTAGTCATAGGTACGGTTTGCCGCGAGGGAGGTATTCCCTTTCATCTTCGTCCCATCGAGGGAAACTACCCCTACCTTGACCAGTCCCGCCTCGCCACACAACTCCAACACAACTGTGAATAGCTTGGCTAGTTCCTCCTCGTTCTCCTTGCGGAACCGACAGATCGTTGAGTAGTCTGGTCTTTGGTTTGCCGTGATCACCCGGAACGATACGTCAACCTCACAGGCACGTTCAATCTGACGCGAGGAACGTATCCCTAAACTGTAGGCATACAGCAGTAACGACACCATCATCATTGGTTCGTATGCTGCACGTCCCCAGCCATCACTGCGGTGCTTCCCGTAAAAGGAGGTGAGGTCAAACTCCTTTACCACGTCGATGATGAACCACGCTAGATGACCTTCCGGAAGCCAGTCACGTATGGATACCGGCATGAGATACATCTGGTCACGATTACTCTCAAGAAAATTATATGCCATGCTTCCCCCTCTCCTATTCGTAGTCTCCTTCTAATTATATGCCCGAGGAAGGTTTGCGCAACAGGCTCGTTAGTTGCCAATATGAATGATGGAACCCGGCTTTACCTGCGCAACGGCATCTCGGATCTCAGGGACCAAAGGCAAGAGCGTTTCGTAGCGACTACTCACAGCATGCAGAACGATGACGCAGGTATCAAAGCCAGCAAGGTTTTGCTGGTTCTCAAGGCTCTTGTCCATCGTGATAAAGACATCAAAATCAGCTTGAACCAGCCGAAGAAGTTCACCGTTGCTGCGGCTCGCCCAACCCTGTCGGGGTATAGTCGTCACGGTGTGTCCCTGAAGATCGCGAACCAATCGCCTCGGTAGGCATTCGTCCAGAATGATTCTCATGTCGCAGCAATCTCAAGCATTTCTTCCTTGGCCGCCTCCAACACGGCCACAACCTGCTCACGAGAGACTGTTGGAAAATCATACAGGAACAGATCGATGGAGTCGCCTGCCTTCAGACAATCGATCAAATTCTGTACTGGCACCCTCGTCCCTGCAAAAACAGGGGTTCCTCCCAGGATGCCAGGAGAGGAGCTTATGACCTTGTTCTTCAGGTTCTTCATGATGACTATTGTCTCACTAAGGATATCAGGGATCAAGGGCCACGCGGATTATTCAACTACCTCAGCCAGTGAACCATGTTCCAAGGTCGCATAGGAGTTCGTCAAGGTTTCCGACCTTCCTTCCTGCAACGGGGAGCGCAGCGGTGAATAGCTTGCCGTATCCCTTCTGTAGGATCCTCTGGTCGGTAATGATGACAGCACCGTGGTCGTCCTTGGTGCGGATCAGTCGCCCAACCCCCTGGCGCAGCTTGAGGATCGCCTGGGGGAGCGAGAGGTCGAGGAACGCGTCCTTTCCCGCGGCGGAGAGCCTCTCCCCGAGTGCAGAGAAGACAGGGTCAGTAGGAACGGGGAAGGGGAGACGGGTGATGATGAGGATTTCGAGGTCGCTCCCAGGGAAGTCGACCCCCTCCCAAAAGCTGTCCGTCCCCAGGAGGATAGCGGCTCCTTTCGCTCTCTTGAATCGCTCGATCACCTTGCTACGCGGCCCGTCGATCCCCTGTGCAAAGACATCCCGTGCGTCTCCGATTCTCTCGTGGACGGCGTGGAGGAGGCGGTACGAGGTGAAGAGAACTAGTACCTTGCGTCCGGTCTCATCGGCAATAGCGCGTGCGCAGGTAGCAATCCCTTCTGCAGACTTCTCCAACGGCCCGGTGACTGGAGGGAAGAACACGGGGAGGTAGAGACGCATCCGGTC
>DQCH01000038.1 GCA_003545155.1 Candidatus Acetothermia bacterium | reverse complement strand
GGCCACGCCGCCGAAAAGGTGCTCAAGCTGATCAACAAGCTCGACGACAACGAGGACGTCCAAGAGGTTTATGCTAACTTCGACATACCCGATGAGATCTTAGACCGGGTCGGGGGGAACGTTTAGAAAAAATCCCAAGGAGGTAGGTGTTATGCGACCTACGCAGTGGATTGGAATAATCGTTCTAGTGCTAATTGTAGCAACAGCAACAACAGGAGCAGCAGAGACGGTTATTACAACCAGCGGATCGGTATTGCAGGGACAGATAGAGTTTGGGATTCCAGGGGTGATCAGTGTCACCTCTTCGACTGGAGATATCTTTACAGTGCAGCGGTCAAACCTCAAGGCGATCCGCTTTCCCCTTGAGGAGGGAGGAGAGGTCACGGTAGAGACCTTTGATGGCAACATCCTGGTGGGAGCCGTCGGCGGGATCCCCGAGGTGATCGGCCTGCGAACCGCTGGCGGAGATGTCCAATCGGTCAAGCTGACGAGCATTCAGGAGATCCGATTTGACCAGGTGGCACCTGCCCCAACACCGACTACACCAGCGCCCACGACAATAACTGCCCCGACGATTGCGGCGGAAATCCTAGCGGAACAGGTCAAGGAAGTGTATAAGGAGGGTCGATGGGGATTCACGATCGGCCTGGACATCGGATACCAACTCGGTGTCTCAACGCTCAATGGGTTCGGATATCCCACATCATCCTTCGGGGCAAATGCTCTTAGCTTGGGTATCGTGTGGCGGAGCTATCTTACTCCAACTGCCAAGCAAATTGAAAAAGCGGCACTCGAGATTGCAAGAGAAACTCCGGAAATTACGCTCGATGAGTTGCTCACGGCCACCACCGCAGCGAAAACCCCACGCTCCAGCTTCTACCTCCACCTGGGAACGAATACTTTCTTCATCCCGGAGATCGGCATCGGATGGTTGTTCCGCCTGAGTCAAGTCTTCTATTTTGACGCCGGAGCAGCGGTCGACCTTTTCCTTTTCCCTTGGTTCTCACTTGGCTTCCTATTGATCTTCTAAGACGCACGAAAGGAGGTGACACCATCATGAAAAAGACAATCGTAGCTTCACTGATCGTCGCGAGCTTGCTCGTCGTCATGACGGCAAGCGTAAGCGCGCAGGAGAAAAATACCGAGGCATGGATTCCCGGTATCGCCTCGTTTCTCATCCCTGGTTTGGGGCAACTGTTAAACGATGAGCTGGACAAAGCTATCGTTCACTTCGTGGTTGACATTGCCATCATCGCCGGCGGATGGTACGTTACGGCGCTGTTGCCCTACGGGCGGTACAGATATTCCACTGTCGGCCTGGCTCACCTCGCCTGGTCGCTCTATAGTGGGTATGACGCCTACACTGTAGCCAAGGAGACCGGCTTTTCGATCGGGTTGAGTAAGGAGGGTATCGCGCTTTCCTACCAGTATCAGATCTAGCGCAAAAGCAGGAGAAAAAAGGCAATCAATCCGAGGACCTTAAAGAGCTTCAGATAGCCCCGGCCGAGCGCAGCTGGGGTTTTTTCTGTTGGAATAAGATCGTTTGTCGCTTGTAGGATCGCTCCTGTCCCCGGGTCAAGCTCAAGTTGAAGCCTTCCCAGATATTGGCCAAAGGCGCCGGCCTGAAGGATCAGTGTTTGACCAAAGATGACCGGCTCTTCTGTCGTCTCGTGAGAGTGCCCGGTAAGAAAGATGTCGATTTCAGGTACAACCTCCGCAATTCGACATGCCTCCGCTACGGGCAGATGCCCGAGGACGACGACGAGATCGGCCGTTTTTTCTGTCTCTTTCAACACCTCTTTAAGCGCCATTTCCGGCGCTACATAGCGCAGCCAGGGAAAGTCGGGGTAAGGCAGGTACTCAGACGTGATCAGCCCAATTACCAGCACCTCTAGACCACTGATTGAGATGAACGTGTAAGGGATAAACGGCGAAGCGATCCCGGCTATAGGGCGGAGGTTAGCACTAAGCACGGGAAAGTTCGCCCGCTCACAGAGCCTTGCAAGCTGATCCGCTCCCCAGTAGAGGTCGTGATTGCCCAGGCCCATCGCATCGTAGGAAACCTGGTTCATCCACGAAACGACCTCATCTGCGCCCCACACCGCATAGATGGGCACGCGAAAGTCCTGCCAGGTGTCACCTACGTCAAACAGCAGTACTGGGCCCTCCATGCCCCTCTCTTTTTCGATCAACCCGGCGAGGCTCTCCAGCCTGTCAAGACGAGAGTGAATGTCATTTGTATAAAGAATCTCAAGCTGTGAGGAAGATGCATACACCCCCCACAGAAGGAGCACTAACGCACCTAGAATCACTGAGCCTCTCAAAATATGCCTCCCAATGAGGTGATAAGCTGTCCCTCCCGAAAGAGGATGGAGCCCTCCCAGAAACCACTCGTCAAGAACAGGCGAATCCCTCCGATAAACGAGATCGATGCCCGATTGTGCTCCAGTCCGAGAATAAGGCTGAAGCTCTGCTTCGGAGAGGCGATCACCATCCCCCAGCGCCTATCTTGCCTGCCGATGGCTCGCCCCCAGTCGATCCACACCGGGCCAAGGAAGAGCCCCGCACTGAAGCTAACTTCCTCACGTTCTACCCCAAGAGTGACGTTTAACGGGCCAAGATCCTCTATCAGGAGGACGCGAACACCCAAAGAGAAGAGATCCTGCGGCGTGATCGTCGCCAGAACGTCGACCCTCCTTCCGACCGCGCGGCCGATTCGAAGCGTCGGTTCCCACCCCGCAAGTTCAACCTGAAAAGAGGTATACCCAGGATCTCCCAGGGTGACGGCTGTCGGCAGGTCGAGGAAAATGCTGTGGGAATATGCACTTGCCACGATAGAAAGACCAAAAACCAGGATAAGGACCATTGAAGTCTTCACACGATACCATAGCCGATGAAGCGAAAGC
>DQCH01000026.1 GCA_003545155.1 Candidatus Acetothermia bacterium | reverse complement strand
GAAAAATGGGTCTTTAAAAAAAGGACGACCGTATTGGCCGTCCACGGTATCCTTTACTTTACCCTCTCTAGCGGAAAATGGAGTGGTCTCCGCAGACGGAGGCCTTGATTCTCCCTTCCACATCGTAGGCGCTTATGACCCCGCTAAGCTTAGTTGCGCCAGTCTCATAAGAGGGATGAAGCCGATAGGAGAACGTCCGCGTCTCCCCTCCTATAAGCATCTCCGCCCAGAGAGCCTGTAGAGTTCCATCTGCCACCTTTGTGAGTGCCCCTTCGGAGTCGAGGATCTCCACCTGCCATCCCCGGGGAAGCGTCTCCTCCAAAGCGGGAGCGGACAATACAACCTTGGCGGTGAGTGTAACTAGGATAAAGGTTCCCCCGTCTTCTTCGGTCACAAAGCTGCGTACCGCGAACAAGGGTACCTCTCCTACGAGAATCCCTTTCGAACGAGTCACCGCCCGTCCACCTACGTCAACAACCCTCAGTGCTACGTCGACATAACCGGGCTCAGTGAAGGTGTGTACCGCGAGCGGTTCCTCGGTCGAGACCTCGTAGAGGCCATCCCCATCAAAATCCCATTCGTACTTGGATATCTCACTACCCAGACAAGGCTGACAGACTTCAAACGTTACAGCCTCTCCTAAAGCGGGATTATAACTCGACGGACTGAAGTCAGCCTCTATCCCGAACGCAGCGAGGCCGATCACCAGCAAGAACGCACTAAGGCAGAAAACACATGCTAACCGTTTTCTCATTCCCCCTCCTCTATCGACCAATCGAGCACGACCCGCACCCCTAGGGGAGCGGATCGTGCACCGAAGTATCGGTCAACCAATAAGCAATCAGATCCCGAATCATATCAAGATCGATCGCCAAATTATCTGTGTATGGAACCACGTTTCCAGACAACCAGAGCGAAACGGCGTATTGGATCTGGTCAAAGGCAATTCGCTCCGGCAAGCACAGGTCGATACATCCATTCTCGCTATCCCACCGGGAGATGACCACGGGCACAGGGAGGAGAGGAGAAAGAGCCACCTTGTCCTCCCCAAGGACCATCTGCGACAGCCTCGGAGAGGAGCTTCCCACAAGCCCGTTAAACGACGCCGCCACGGAGTCGGAACACGTCTGCGGAGCGGTGAGAGTGTACTGGATGACCCGCTTATCGCCGTCTAAAAGGGTCTCCAGGAACAACCAGTCGGTCGTCTCCTTGCGGAAGGTCGCGCGGTTGTCGCCCTCTGCAAATGTCCACCCATCCGGCACCTGTTCATGGAGCGTCAGCCCGTGAACCGCGGTATTGGCCGTGATCATCACCGTAACGGTGACCGTTCCACCAGCGATAATCTCATCCTCAGGGAGGCAGGTCTCGATCGTGCGAACAGCGGTGACGCTGGGAAGGACAACGAGAGCCTTTTCGATCAAGGCGATCCCCCCTTCATCGTCGGTCACCGCTAGCGTGACCTTGACTTCCCCGGCCTCAAGGAAGGTGCGTGTGACTTTAGAGGAAGCGGTCGTTATGTCGAAGACGCCGTCTGCATCGAAGTCCCAGGCGTAGGAGACGACTTTCCCATCCACATCATTCGATCCGCTCGCGTCAAAGACCGCCTCGACAGCGACCCGCGGCTCCTCAGGAACACAGGCGAAGAAGGCCATCGGCTCCGTGTTCTTGACCGTCACCGTTTCTTCTACCGATTCCGAGACGTATCCCTCGTTGTCGATCACAACCAGGGTTACAGAATATGTTCCACTGCGGGAGTAACTGTGCACGGGGTTCTGCTCCTGGCTTACCTCTCCGTCACCGAAGTCCCACATCCAGGTAGCGACCTCTCCATCCACATCGCTGGAGCGATCCAGGAACGATACCGCATCCATCGTGCTCGATGAAACCGGCTCACACTCAAACTTGGCTGTGGGAGGGGCAGGGGGTGCAGGCGGCACGATGGCCACAAGCTCAAGGGCGGGAATCGAAATCTGTTCCTCCACACCGCGAAAATCAGCAAAGCTGATAGAGGATCCCTGATCGGTCAGCCAGCTCCCCTTCTTCTTCGCCTTAAGCGTAATCTGGGTTAGCCACTGCTCACCAATGGTGATCTCGCCGATCTTCCACGTAAGGGTCGTCGTTCCGTCCACGTTCTCCTCCACACCGATCGGGGCCGGGCTTGCACCGTAGAAAGAAAGCTCTGGTGGAAGAACCTTATCGACGATTACCCCTTGCGCGGCCAGATTAACGTAGAGAAGATCTTTAATCCGATCAACGGTAGTCTCAACTGGTCGTTTGAAGAAGACTCCCTCCGTCTTAGAAGCGAATTCCGCAAGCAGGTTGCGATTAATCAGATTGCCGATTCCAACGGGGATAACCTTGATCCCTGCCTCCGCGGCAACCTCCCCTTCCACCTCGGGATCGCTCCCAATGTTGCTCTGGCCATCTGTTAAGAGGATCTCTACAAGGATGGCATCATCACGGCCGTTCGCCACTAGTTCCTTCCTCGCTAGCTGCAGCGCCTCGCCGAACGCGGACCTGCCTCCGATCTCTAGGTCGGCAATGGCAGCCTTTAAGCCCAACCGATCGCTGGTAAGAGGTAGATCAAGCTGCGCTGTAGTAGCAAAGGACACAAGCCCGATCCGATCCTGTGACGTGAAAAGCTCAATCGCATCAAACGCGAACTGCTTCGCTTCGGCAATCGCGGCGGTAGCCGAGACGTCAATCACCAGAACACAATCGATCGGGAAGCGTTCCTTTGGTCCTGCTCCCTCAAGGACAAGGGTGAGGGTAGCGATATCCGGCACCTTCCCTGTTCCCGAGACGTAGATCTCCCCCGGCTCGAGGAACTGCCCCACCTGGAGGTACGGCGCCTCTGATGCGCCTGCGGGGACTATCGTGAGTACAAGGACGATTAAAAGAGCGGCGAGGGGTACCCCCCTCGCCCGTGATTCATTCATTCTCATCTGCACCATCTCCTATCCTAATCTTCGCTTCTTGTGAAGCCCCATTACCCGCTACAAGGCGGGACAAAAGGAGCACACGGATCGAGGTCGGGTTCACACGGACCTCGAACCGAACCGGGCAGGGGATCGCAGATGTTCGTATTGGTGAGCCAGTAGGCAACGATCGCCTTTAAGGTCTCATAAGTAACCGTATTCCCACAAGTGCGCGGAACAACCTCATCTTCCAGCCAGAAGGCGATCGCCCGCTGTACCTGCTGGAAGGAGATCTTGTCCGACAGGGTAATGTCGATCATGTCGTTATCCACATCCCACCGGGAGATGGCCACAATCACGGAGAGGCAATCGCTGACATCTACCGCACTGTCTCCGGTAACCACGGTTTCCTGGCAGGGGAGAGCGGCGTCCACCGTGCCAAACAGGTCGCTGCTGGTAATATAGCACGGATCAGTTGAAGGCACCTCGATCTCTTCGGTCTGTGGCACCTCCACCTGGTAGATTATTACCTTGCACTTGCCGGCCGGAAGTTTGTCTGGGAAGACCCACTGCACACGGGACCACTTGAAGAGGAACCCATCGTTCTCAATCGGGGTGACCTTCCATCCCGTGGGGAGCTCCTCATCCAACCCGACACCGTACAGGTCCTGATCTGCCCAAATCTCGACTTTAACCGTAAACGTATTCCCAGCAAGATCGCCACCGCTGCCGTAGTAATTTAGAAGAACGTTGTTGCACGGCACCGGCGTAGCAATCGTGCGCACAGCGTTGATGTTCGTCTCCGGGACGAGCGGAAGCGGGAGATCGACAGGGGTGCAGGTGTAGGCATAAGCCGACAGCTCTTTCATCATCTCAAGTGTGATCGTTGCACCCTGGGTCCACGGGACCACTTCATCGTTCTGCCACATTTGAAGCGCTCGGCTGAGCTGATCCGGCCTGATCAACTGCGACATACGCAGATCGATCGTGTCATCCATGTCCTCACCGATACGCGGAACGAGGTGAGCGATCGCGGTCCTGATTCGTAACACATCGGTAACCTCAATCGCTTCATCTCCCTCAACCGGGAGCTCAAGCGCAGGAGTCAAGGCCTGTAAGGTTCCCATGATATACAGACAAACAGGCAGGGTCGTAGCGATGAGTTGCTCGCTTGAAGGGACCGTTACTTCGTAGGAGATGACCTTGCTCGTTCCCGCCTTAACTCTATCGATGAACACCCACTGCACGTCGGCTCGCTTAAAGGCCGCCCCCGCGTTCTCCAGTGGTTTGATCTTCCAGCCAACCGGGAGGTTCTCCTGCAAGCCAACCCCGGCAAGGTCCATATCTGGTTCGATCCGCACCACCACCTTAAAGGTACTACCGGGCAGTGCGGACATCGTGGAGATCGTCCGCGTGACCTTGACTGCCACCTCTGACACGTCCAGGGCATACGTCGTGCGAGCGCTTGCCCCTTCGGCGTCGGTCGCGCGCAGTGTCACGCTCTTAGTGCCACTCACCTGATAGGTGTAAGTGGCCACGGCCTCGTTGGTGGAGAGGTCGAAGAGACCATCTCCATCAAAGTCCCATTCGTAGTCAACGATTGTCCCGTCTGGGTCGATCGACCCACTGGCGTCGAAGGTAACCGGTTCGTTGATGTGAGGACCAGCCGGCGACACTATAAACGTGACCTCCGGCGGCATGTTTGGGGTTCCCTGAAGGATGATCGGATCGATCAGGTTGAGCGAGATCGCCTCCGGCGCAGCGATGCCTCCGGAGAGGAACTTAACCGCTGTAATCCCCGAAGTAAACTGGGGATAGAGAGTGAGATCAAACTCCACGCCAAGAGGACCAAGAACCATTCCGTCCCCTTTTGTCTCATCCCATGCCCAGGTAACACTCCCGGTCGGCGGAGTTATCTCCCAAACATCGCGGAAGTCGGTCTCATCGTCCTTTAACAGGAAGTCGGCACCTGCCGACGCACCAGATAGGGTAAGCGCCGTCGTCCCAGCCGTGCCGGTGGGACCACTCAGCAGCACAAACAGCGAGATCGTTCCGGTAATCGTGTCTCGATAGAGGAAGAACACCGCGGTGTTTGCCTCTTCCAATCCTGTATTCGACTGGCTGTTTATATAGTTGTAGTAGTCAACGGCATTGGTGGGCCCTTCGAGCGGTGCAATCTGCACTCGCTTGTCTCCTTGGCTGACCGTGTAGTACCCTTCACCTTGGGCGAATCCCGTCACCGCCAGGAAGAGAGCTATCAACATCAAGAAGAGGGAAAGGCCATAAAGGCTGACCTTATACACCTTCATTGCTACCTCCTTTGTCCAGATCTTTATAATTTGCATTCTTCTTCTAAGCAACAATCCATCCTAACTATAGCAGAAACCTGGGTCGAAAGTCTGTAACACCGATTACGCTTCCTCCTTCCGCGATATTATCGTTCATAAGGCTACCGTGAGTTGGAAAAGAGCCGTCTCGATCGCTCTCTTTGCCGCTTCCAACGGGTCCGCAGTGAGCAGCGAGAAAAGAGGCTGATCCGCGTAGGTGACCATAGTGGTAAACTCGACATCCCCTGAAGGGCTGAACACTGTTGCAAACAGGGCGACTGTTGCTTCCTTCTCAAGACCGAATAGGAGTCCCAACGGGCTTGCGAGTAGCTTAAGAGAACTGTCAAAAAACGATGTCGCACCGACAAGTAGCAGGGACCGCTCCGGCTTAAACGAGAGTTGGTTCTCCCAACGAACAATACGAAAAAGAACGATATGATCAGCATCGAGGGTTTGGGCAAGCCTCCTCATCCCGTCTACGGAGATGCTGTTCCCGACGTAGGTATTTGTGAAGCGCTGCGCGTACATCAACTCGCCCGTGGAACAAACCTCCACATCGGCGATAACAGCACAACGCTGGTTAGCAAAACTCTTAAGGATCTCTAGCTGTGCCGGAGGTACAGGAGCTGCTGCCTGGATGCAAACGACAACCCTCTGTCTCTGTCCGAATGCTGGCACGATCGCCGTTAGAACCATAAGGCCTACGACAACGCCACATTGGACCCTTCGTGCTTTGTTCAGCATACTTTTTCCACCACCCGTTTGGAAACGTCTTTCTGTTCAGGCAGTCTAGCTGAGCACACAAACAGGCAGAAGGAAGGGTGTCAACGCGTTCCCCCAGATTTGTCTAAGGGGGTATGGACAAATGTCCGGCGGCGTTCAGTCGGATATCTCCTTTGCGGCTCTTCGCTATTCGGTGGGGTTAAACTGTTAAGAGATGCTCCC
>DQCH01000001.1:1575-6320 GCA_003545155.1 Candidatus Acetothermia bacterium | reverse complement strand
GGAGTGTGGTGGGCGATGTTTATTTCGAACTTTGGAACCTCAGTCCTCTCCCTCGGGTTCTTCCTCTCCGGGAACTGGAAGCACCGCGTGATCAAGGAGGCGCCGCTGCCGATCGAACCGGTCTTGGCTAATGTGTCTCCAAGAGAACCGATCATAGAGGAGACCTTCCCCTTGCAAAGGTGAGCCGCACTTTCTAATCTCTTCTAAAAGTGGATACCACCGCAGAGAGATTGGAAGATTGAATGATCGGGAAATCGGATGATTGATAGACTGGATAATCGGGGAATTGAGAGATTGGTGAGTTAAATCACTCAATCTCTCACTCGCTGAATCACTCAATCCTTCCCTAAGGAGACACGATGCGGACGATCACAGTTGACGAGGCGTCAAAATTTGTCGGCGAGGAAGTTACCCTACGCGGGTGGTTGTACAACAAGCGCTCGAGTGGGAAGATCCTGTTCCTGCAAGTCCGAGACGGAACCGGCGTCATCCAAGGGGTCCTTTCGGAACCAGATTCTTCACCCTCTCTGTTTACCACTGCTGATCGCCTCAACCGCGAGTCCTCTCTAATCGTGACAGGGGTACTCCACGAGGATCACCGCGCCCCAGGTGGGTGCGAACTCCAGATCAAAGACATAACAGTTGTGCAGGAGCCCACTGATCCCTTCCCAATCGAGTTAAAGGAACACACACCCGGCTTCCTCATGGACCATCGCCACCTATGGATGCGCACCGGAAGGCAGGTACCCATCCTCCGCATTCGGGACACCGTCTTCCGCGCCGTCCGCGATTTCTTCCACAGGCGTGGTTTCGTCGCCACTGAGGCCCCCATTCTCACTGGAACCTCGGTTGAGGGGACCACCACCCTATTCGAAGTCGACTACTTTGGGGAGAGGGCCTACCTAACACAGAGCGGTCAGCTCTACCTCGAAGCGACGGCTATGGCCCTGGGGAAGGTTTACTGGATCGGACCAGTCTTCCGCGCCGAGAAGTCGAAGACTCGAAAGCATCTGACCGAGTTCTGGATGGCCGAGGCAGAGATGGCCTACTATGACTACGCTGATAACAACCGCCTTCAAGAGGAGCTTATCTCCCATATCGTCGAGGCGGCGGTCGCCGAGCGCAAGCAGGAACTCGATCTTCTAAAGCGCGATACCGAGAAGCTTCTCGAGGAGGTCTCCCTTCCCTTCCCACGCGTGGACTACGCCGATGCGATTAAGCTCCTGCAGGAAGCCGGACATGAGGTCTCATTCGGGGACGACTTTGGTGCTCCCCACGAGGTGACACTCGGCGAGCACTTCCGAAAACCAGTCTTTATAGAACGTTTTCCCGTCTCGATGAAGCCTTTCTACATGAAGCACGATCCAAGTGAACAATCGCGCGTTCTCGCCGCCGACCTGATCGCCCCCGAGGGCTACGGCGAGCTGATCGGAGGAAGCCAGCGCGTGGACACCCTAGAAGAACTGAGTGCACAGTTAAAGGAGCGCCACCTTTCGAGCGAACCCTACGAGTGGTACCTCGACCTACGACGCTACGGCTCGGTCCCTCATTCCGGGTTCGGCCTGGGAATGGCGCGAACCATCGCCTGGATCTGCGGGGTGCCCCACATCCGCGAGACGATCCCGTTCGCCAGGCAGCTCAACCGCCTTTATCCTTAAACTCGCAGAGAGGAGAAGTCCCACCATGTCTCTTCGAAGGATCTTTTCAGACTGCGACAATAGGGCGCATAGTAATGCCGATGAGGACAGAAGACTTACACCTCCTTGACGAAGGCTCTTAAGCACTTGAACTCCAAGAGCGACTCCTCCAGAATGGATGAAGTATACTTAAGAATCCTGTTAAAAAGTGAAAAGAGGTGATAGAACAGGCCGATCTGCAATGCACCGTGAGGACATTTCCAAAATCCTCCTTAAGGAGAAACAGAACGAAAGATGGTAACCATCAAAGATATCGCGCGCGAGGTGGGCGTCTCTCCTTCCACCGTGTCACGAGCCCTGAGTGATAGCCCTCTCATAAGCGAAAAGACGAAGCGAAGAGTTATAAAGATCGCTCAGAAGCTAGGCTACAAGAGAAACGAGCTTGCGCGAGGCTTGGTAAAGGGCTTGTCGGGGGCGGTGGGTTTACTCGTTGCGGATATCACCAATCCCTTCTTTGCCGATATAGCTCGAAGAGTAGGGAAGGTAGCCCACCACTATGGTTACGGGGTCATCTTATGCAACACAGCAGATGAAGCTGAACGAGAATCAAGCTATATTCGTCTGCTGCGGCGAAAACGTGTCGATGGACTGATCCTCACCTCGGTAACGATGGACGACCCAGACCTGGGAAATCTGGCGCAGACCAAGACGCCCTTTATCCTCGTTTCTTGCCACAGTATAGACGCTCCCTTTGTGGTGATCGCCGACCGGGAAGGAGCGAGACTCGCGGTGGAGCACCTGGTAAAGCTTGGCCACAAGCAGATCAGGTTTATCGGAGGACCGCGGGATATCCAGTCAAGCCGGGACCGGCGTGGCTATGGCTACTGCACCGGAAGAGATACTAGACGAGGCTGATCATGTTGTAGAAGACCTGGCGGTTTACCTGAGAACACTTGCAACCCGCCTCACAGAGAGGGAGATTCACGTATGAGCACCGAGCCGTTTGACATCGCGATGATCGGTCACTTTGCCAGGGACAGGATTGTATTTGGAGGTACATCCAGGGCTGCGTCGGGAGGGGCCGTCTACTACGGATCGGTCGCCCTGGCCCGCCTCGGATATCGGGTGGCGGTAATCACGAGACTGCGGGAGGAAGACTTCCCCCTTCTCGATGAATTAAAGGAGGAGGGGATCACCGTATTTGCCCATGCGGCAGGGGAGACCGCAGGGATGGAGAACATCTACTTCACTAAAGATCGGGATAAGAGGGTCTGCAAGCCGCTGGGATTCGCCGGGGCGTTCGAGGAGGATGAGATTCCCGATGTGGAAGTAAAGACCTTCCTTGTAGTCCCTATCCAGGCTGGGGAGGTCGATCTCTCCTTGCTCAGGAAGCTCTCCGAGAGGGCACGGATCGCGTTGGACGCGCAAGGCTTCGTCCGCTTTGCTGAAGGTGAGAGGGTCGTCTTCAAAGATTGGCCGGAGAAGGAGGAGGGACTCTCCTTAGTTCACATTCTAAAAGTGGACGATACTGAAGCGCAGGTTCTCACAGGGGTAGGCGATCCTCGTGAAGCGGCGTCTATCCTTGCCTCCTACGGCCCACGTGAGATCGTCCTCACGCACAAGGGTGGGGTCCTCGTTTACGCCGAGGACCAGTTCTACGAGGCCCCGTTTCGCCCCCGGGAGATACACGGGAGGACCGGTCGGGGGGATACCTGCTTTGCCACCTACGTGGCAAAGCGACTCTCCACAGATGCCAAACAGGCCAGCCGCTATGCCGCAGCGGTCACCTCTCTCAAGATGGAGGTTCCGGGCCCGTTTAATGGGACCGCGAAGAGAGTGGAGACATTTCTGAAAAGCTTATAGATCTCGCACGCGAGGTGAACGCGTCTTTCAAATGGTTTGGCCGCTCTTGAGATCCCGGTCAACCGTCTTCCTATTGACATAAGCTCACTTTGGTGCTATCGTTTGCATGATTTAACTATGAAATTCTTCGCAGATCACGATGATAAAGCATGCTTGCGAGAANNTTTAGGTAACTACTCACTTGAGGAGTGGGGTCCAGCCGGGGTACATCTCACGCTGAAGCGACCACCTCTAGGGCTGAGATCGCATCGAACACGAATAAATACTTCTTGGATACCGCATGCAATGCAGATGTTATCTCTATTACAGGAGGTGATTCGCGAGAGAATACACTGTAGGAAGAACGTGTATCGCAGACCCTAAGACCAAGGAGGAGGGAAAATGAAACGTTTGTTTGTATTGATGCTGATTGGGTGTTTTGTGGTGGCTGGGGGGCTCCTGACCCTGGCGCAGGATACGGAGACTGTCACAATCACTGTTCGCTGTCGGGCGAAGCCGCCGATGGAGGACTGGCGAGGCAACAACTTCATTCTCGCTGCAGAGGAACTCAACGCCGACCTGGAGGCCGCAGGTGACCCTAGGCGCGTGGAAGTCGTGATCAATCAGGACAACATCGACTGGGGAGATTACGTGACGGAGTTCGTGCTGAGCTACGGCGCGGGCGAGGAACCCGACATCTGGCTCACCGGGCACGAGTACATCGGAGTTCAGGCCGAGGCGGGCCGGATCATTCCCCTGGACGCACTGAAGAAGGAGTTCCCTGGGTTCAACAACGTCATCGATAGCCTGTGGGACAGCACGAGTTACAAGGGCAAGATCTGGGGAGTCCCCCAGGATGCTGAGGCACGTCCCCTCTACTTCAACAAGGCTCTGTTAGGCGAGCTGGGTTGGACTGCGAACGAGATCGCGGCTCTGCCGAATAAGATCGAGAAGGGCGAATTCACCCTCTACGACATGCTGGCAGTAGCCAAGAAAGCGGTGGACAAAGGCGTGGTCGCTAACGGCAACGGTTTCTGGACGCGCCCGAAGAATGGGCCTGACTTCACCGCATTCTACTACGCCTTCGGTGGAGATACGATCGATGCCGCAACCGGCAAGCTGGTCTTCGATGAAGCGGCCGGCCTCAAGTACTACCAGTTCTTCTGCGACGCTGCACAGGCTTACGGGTCCATGGGCTGTCTTGGCTTGGGTTGGGGCGATGCATGGCATCCTGGCGTCTCCGGGAGCAAGGTCCTGTTCTGGATC
>DQCH01000001.1:0-1560 GCA_003545155.1 Candidatus Acetothermia bacterium | reverse complement strand
GACCTTCGGCTTTGCGTTGATCCCAGCCGCAGGTAAGGGCGGCCAGCCGAATTCCCTCACACACCCGCTGGCCTACCTCATCAGTTCTCAGTGCGAACATCCTGACCTGGCGCTGGCCCTGATCGACAAGGTCACCGATTACGGTCCCAATACTCGTCACGCGATCGCCAGCACCCACTTGGGTATCCTTAAAGGACAAACGGAGTACAAGTTCTATAAGGATTCCCGCTTGCTGAGCGAAGCACTCTATATGCTGGCTTACACCACCTTCCTGCCCAACAACCCGTACTGGGGCTCGTATTCCACCATTACCTACGAGGCCCTGGCAGCGACGGTAGGGGGCGATTTCACCCCCCAGGAGGCGGTGGAATTCGTGGTGGATGAGCTCCAACGTGAGCTGGGTGACAACGTAATCATCCGGTGAAACGAAGAACGGAACAAATAGGGGAGAGGGGGAAGCCCCCCCTCCCCGCTTTATCAGGAACGAGAAACGTCAGGTTCTCTCGGATGCAGGGCCAGCTTGCTCCGTATGCATTTCTTTCTCCTACGCTTGTTTTAGTGACTTTATTCTTTTTTATTCCGCTTGTAATGGTTTTTATCCTGAGCTTTACCAAGCTAGATATGACCAACTTCGGTATTCTTGAGTGGTGGAGGCCGGTAAACTGGAGTTTGGACAATTACGTAAAGATTTTCACCAACAGGTTCTTCTCAAAGATCCTCGGCAACACAATCATGTACGTTGCTCTGACCCTAGCCCTGTTCAACGTGGGGATGGCTCTGGTCATCGCCTTGATAACCACACACATTAAGCGCCGAACCGGTTTCGCTTTTCGGGTGTTGTGGTTCCTGCCACGGATCACACCGGTGGTCGTGTACACGATGATGTGGAGGGCACTGGCCGGGCCGGCTCCCATGGGCGTGATCAACAAGTACTTCCTTGGTCCGTTGGGTATCGGCGGGGGGGAGTATCTACTCAATACCTACCCATGGGTCTTCATTTTCCTGGTCAACGGATTCATCGGTGCTTCCTTTGGCATGATCCTCTTTTCCTCAGCTATCGAAGCGATCCCCAAGGACTACACCACGGCCTCTAAGGTGGACGGGGCGACTACCTGGCAGACGATCCGGTACGTTGAGCTCCCCATGATCAAGTGGCCGCTTCTTTTCGTGACTACCTACCAGACCCTCTCCCTCCTGACGTCCTTTGAGCAGATCATGCTCCTCACTGATGGCGGTCCCGGCCTTTACCAGACCGAAGTCTGGGCCTTGACTGCGTATCACCGGGCACTAACAAGCTATTTTGGGAATACCCAGTGGGGGTATGGTGCGGCATGGTCGGTGGTGTTGGTGATCATCGGTATCGTGATGGCGGTCATCTACCTGCGGGTGTTCAAGTTCGGAGAGTTGGTGGAAGAGCCAAAGATAGATCAACTATGATGCGTACACGCAAAGGCACGATAACATGATATTGCGACGAAAGCTTAAGCCCACTCTTGCTTATCTGGTTTTAATTGTGCCTAGTACTCTCATTATTCTCGGTTTTCTGTGGTTGTTGATCAC
>DQCH01000031.1:2395-3271 GCA_003545155.1 Candidatus Acetothermia bacterium | reverse complement strand
AATGAAATCAGATCTTCAAATTGCGCAAGAGGCGAAAGTCAAGCCGATCATTCAAATTGCCCGGGAAGCGGGCATCAACGAAGAGGAATTAGAACCGTTCGGGATGTGGAAGGCCAAGGTCAAGCTCGATATCCTGGAGCGGCTCAAAGATCGGACCAACGGGAAATATATCGATGTTACCGCTATTACTCCCACGCCGCTTGGAGAGGGGAAGACAACGACGAACATCGGTCTCACCCAAGCGCTTGGCAGCTTGAAAAAGAAGGTGATGACCTGCATCAGGCAGCCGTCGCAGGGGCCGACGTTTGGGATCAAGGGGGGGGCTGCCGGCGGTGGTTATTCTCAGATCGTCCCAATGGAGGACTTTAACCTGCACCTAACCGGGGATATCCACGCCATCGGCGCGGCGCATAATCTGATCGCCGCTGCAATCGACGCCCGTATGATGCACGAGCGTAATAACTCCGATGCTGCCTGGGAGAAGAAGGGGCTCAAAAAGCTGAACATCAACCCTTACTCTATCACCTGGAACCGGGTGGTCGATGTCAACGACCGGGAGCTTCGCCACATCGTCGTCGGATTAGGGAGCAAGGGAGACGGTTTCCCCCGGGAGAGTGGGTTTGACATTACCGTCGCTTCCGAGCTAATGGCGATCCTTGCTCTAGCCGTGGATCTTAAGGACCTGCGCGAGCGGATCGGTAAGGTTGTTATCGGTTATAACTGGGATAAAGAGCCGGTGACAACAGAGGACCTCGGAGTTGCTGGGGCGGCGGCGGTGTTGATGAAGGATACCGTTAAACCCAACCTGATGCAGACCCTGGAAGGACAACCTGCGTTCGTTCATGCGGGACCGTTTGCTAACATCGCTCACGGAAA
>DQCH01000031.1:0-2336 GCA_003545155.1 Candidatus Acetothermia bacterium | reverse complement strand
ACCGAGTCCGGGTTTGGCGCCGATATTGGCATGGAGAAGTTCTTCGATATCAAGTGCCGCTACAGCGGCCTCGTTCCCAATGTTGTCGTACTCGTAGCGACCATCCGTGCTCTAAAGATGCACGGTGGCGGACCAAAAGTGGTGGCAGGCAAGCCACTCGATCCTGCTTACAATAAAGAGAACCTGGAGCTCTTGGAGAAGGGGTGTGCCAATCTCGCAGCGAACATCGAGATCGCACGCAAGTTCGGAGTCCCTGTGGTCGTTGCCATCAACACGTTTGCCGACGACTCACCGGCCGAGGTAGCCCTCGTTAAGAAGGCCGCAAAGAAAGCGGGCGCTTTCGATGCCGTGCTGAGTGACCATTGGGCAAAAGGGGGTCCTGGAGCGACCGAGCTCGCCGAGGCAGTAATATCCGCGTGTGAACAACCATCGAATTTCAAGTTCTTCTATCCGCTCGATTGGTCGATCGAGAAGAAGATAGAGACGATCGCAACGGGGATCTACAAAGCGGCAAAGGTGGAGTTCTCTCCGCAAGCGAAGAGACAGATTGAAACCTATGAGAAATCGGGTTTTGGCAAACTCCCAGTCTGTATGGCGAAGACGCACCTCTCACTGACACATGACCCGGCAGTGAAGGGAGCGCCGACCGGCTTCACCCTCCCCGTTCGCGAGGTTCGCGCGAGCGTCGGTGCAGGATTTATCTATCCACTCTGCGGCGAGATGCGGACTATGCCAGGATTGCCGTCAGTGCCGGCATTTATGGGAATCGACCTGGATGAGGACGGTAAAGTTGTCGGCCTGTTCTAGAAGTATCCACTCAGCGATCGCAGTGAGGCTCTTGTGGTTAAATGATCTGATTCAAGGAATTGGGTAGAGGGGCAGTCAAGCAGCCGATTCGTCGGCATTTTAAAAGGCGGTGCCAATGAGCAAGTTACCATCCCTTAGTCTTCTAACAAAGGAGCAGGTGCAGCAGATCCACAAGGCGGCGCTCAAGCTGCTAGCAGAGACAGGGATTCACCTTCCTCACGCTGAAGCACAACGTCTTCTTAAGAAGGCGGGTGCAACAGAGGATAAGGACGGTAGATTCCTTTTTCCCCCAGCAATGGTGGAAGACGCGATCGCTAAAGCGCCATCGCGAGTTCCGTGGTATAATCAAACAGGGGATAAGGAATTCCCCTTAGAGGTCGATCGGGTCTACTTCGGGCCGGGCTCCGATTCCTTGTATGTCATCGATCGTAAGACTGAACAGATACGACAGACTGTTTTGCAGGATGTCATCGATAATGTTCGCGTAGTTGAGGCTTTGTCACAGTTTGATTTTATTATGTCAATGGGCTTACCCGCGGATGTCGAGCCAGACAAGCAGTACATCGCTGTGTTCCGTGAGATGTTGATTCATTCAACAAAGCCGATCATTGCCACATCAACGTGCCTCGCTGATCTTGAAGGTCCCTATGAGATGGCGAAGCTCGTCGCTGGTGGAGAAGACAAGTTTAGGGAAAAGCCGCTCTTCACCACCTACATTGAACCTGAATCCCCGCTCAAGTACGGGGGTGATATTGTCGATCGCCTGTGGTTCTGCGGTGAAAAAGGGATCCCTACTATGGGGGTACCCAGCCCGAACCTCGGAGGAGGAGGTCCAGTGACGATGGAGGGCGCTCTTGTCCAAGGGACAGCGGAGTCACTGGCAGCGCTGGCCATTCTACAATTGAGATTTCCCAAGGCTGGCTTCATATTTGGAGCGAACTGCGCGGCTACCGATATGCGCACGGCCATTGTTTGCTATGGCTCGCCGGAGTGCGCTATCTCAACCGTTGCCTATGCCGATATGGGGCGATTTTATAATCTACCTTCTTGGGGAATGGTGGGGTGTACTGATGCTCAACAGGTTGACGCTCAGGCCGGTGAGGAAGCCTTTCAGTCGATCCTTTTCGCTCTACAGTCAGGAGCGACCCTGGCCCACGACGTCGGTTTTCTTGCCTATGGTTCCCTCTATGATGCACGGTTTCTAATATTAAACGACGAGATGATCGCCCGTGCCCGCCACATGTGGAGACCACTTCAACTGACGGAGGAGAACCTTGCGCTTCAGACAATAGATGACGTGGCTCGTGCCAGCATTAAAGGAGAGGGTCCCACCATCTACCTTAAACACCCACACACCGCGAAGCACTTCCGCGATTCCCTTTATCTTGCTCCTTCTTTCATCGAGCGGCGAACGATAGATTTGAGAAAGCCAAGCGAGACATTGCTGGAAAGGCTTGGCGAGAAGGTGGAGGAGATCCTCGCAGCCGATGTGGAGGCGACGATTCCTGATAACCTGGTGAATAAGTTGC
>DQCH01000072.1 GCA_003545155.1 Candidatus Acetothermia bacterium | reverse complement strand
GGCAATCGCGCGGGTGATTGCCTGGCGAATCCACCAGGTCGCGTAAGTGGAAAACTTGTAGCCACGGGTGTAGTCGAACTTCTCCACTGCCTTCATCAGCCCCATGTTCCCCTCTTGGATCAAATCGAGGAAGGAGAGGCCGCGATTCATGTACCGTTTGGCGATGGAGACGACCAGGCGCAGGTTGGAGACAGTGAGCCGCTCACGCGCTGCTTTCCCTTCCCCTACCAGCACCTCCAATTCTTGTCTCCCCTTCTTGGAGAGGAGGCTGATCCCGTGCTCCTCGGAGAGGTGGGCGTGGTCGAGCCGCTCGGCAGCATGTGATCCGGCCTCCATTGCTATTGCCAACTCGACTTCTTCCTCCTTGGTAAGGAGGGGGACCTTCCCGATCTCACGCAGGTACGTCTTCACCGGGTCCTCTCGCCGGGTGGAGAGGTCCCTCTCCTTGTGGCCTGTCCCCTTTTTTACCGCAGTCTCCTCCTTATCGGGGGGTTCCTTCTTGGTGGGAGTCTCTTCTACTGCGGTCAGTGCTTCTGCCTCAACGAGTAGGTTGGCATCTACGATCTCCTCCATCTCGGAGGGAATGGCCTCGGGTGAGTCTACTGCGGGGACATGGTTGGATTTCGCTGCAGGATCCTCTTCAGGGCGCACCTTATCGGAGCGTGCTGTTGGTTTGGCTTTCGGTTTGGTCTTCTTCTTACCCTTTGTCATCCCTCCCCCTCCTTGGGTGTTTCTGCGCTACCAGAGCGGTCCTTTCTGCCACCAACGCGCTGTATGTTCGCTGCAACTCATCGACTCGGTCCAGGTTCCCTTCTTTGTCACATCGCTTTGTCTCCTCACGCAGGCGCACCAACTCCCTATCGATCGCCGGTAGCTTGACAAGCTTGATGAGGGCGTCCTGTAAAGCCTTTCCTGTGTCGTTAAATCTGACCGGAGCCAGTGCGAGATAGCTTGCCTGCCGCGCCGATTCTTCATCGAGGCGCTGCATTAACAGGGAAAGGTTAAACGGGTCGTTCACCGTCGCCAACGCCTCCACAATTGGCCGGTAGTGTTGAGAGAAGTCTTCTGGCGAGGCAAGAGCAGCCACTTCTCTGAAATCCGCTTCACCGCGTAGCAGAAGGGAGAGGATTACCTCCTCCTTACCCCAACTATGTTCCATCTCCCGCGGCTCCTCGGTTGGCCGCCAACGCTGTTGCCGCCTGCCTAAGTCCTCCCTCACCCCCTCGAGGGGGAGATCGAGAAGTTCGGCTAAGAGGCCGACAATCTCCTCCTTGAGTGGGAGGCTTGAGATCCCCTGATAGAAGGGTCTTGCCTCCGCCAGTGCCCCCTCCTTTCCTGCGAGGGTGGAGAGGTTGTAGCGTTCCTTCAACGACTCGATGTAGAACAGGTGAAATGGGACCGCCGCTTCTAAGATCTCAAGCGTCCTCTCTGGTCCGTCGCGACGGACCAGGCTGTCGGGATCATCCCCCTCTGGGAGGCGGGCGACCCGTACGTCTAGGCCACTGTTGCGTAGTATCCTCATTCCGCGCAGGGAGGCCGTTCCCCCTGCAGCGTCGCGGTCGTAGGCGATCACTACCTCGCTCACGAACCGGCTGAGAAGGTTGGCTTGTCCCTGAGTAAGCGCCGTTCCCATGCTTCCCACCACGTGAGTAATTCCGGCCAGATGAAGCGAGAGGACATCGGTGTATCCCTCAACGAGGATTGCCGAGTGTTTCGCGGTCAGTGCTTCGCGTGCCCAGGAAAGACCGTAGAGGTGTCTTCCCTTGTCAAAGAGCACCGTCTTCGGCGAGTTTAGATACTTCGGTTCTCCTTGAAAGGCGCGCCCGCCAAAGGCGATCGGCCGGCCGGAGAGATCGAATATCGGGAAGAGCACGCGGTCGCGGAATCGGTCGTATAGAGTATTTTCCTTTCCTTGCACTAGTAGGCCAAGGTCGGTGAGGGTCTTTAGTCCGTAGCGCTTGGAGAAACTCTTTTTTAGGTCATCCCACTCAGGGAGTGCATACCCCAAGCCGAACCGTTCCCAGGTCTCTTCACCGTAGCCGCGATGAAGCAGGTACTCACGGGCCTTCTCCCCGGCTGCAGTGTTGGTCAGGTTTTCGGAGAAATAGGCTACCACCTCGGCGCTTAACGTACGCAGCCGCTCGCGTTCTCCATCGCCGCGCCGTTTTAGGGAGACGCCGGCCTCGGCCGCCAACCGCTCTGCCGCTTCTGGAAAGGAGATCCTCTCGATCTTCATCAGAAAGGCAAATACGTCTCCACCCTCACCGCAGCCGAAGCAGTGCCATAGCCCCTTCTCAGAGCTGACCGTAAACGACGGGGTGTCATCCTTGTGAAACGGACAGTGTCCCTTGTAGTTTGCTCCCGACTTTGTAAGAGAGAGGTAACGGGAGATTACAGAGACGATGTCGACTCGCTCCTTGATTGTTTGTACGTCAGCACGGTTGTCTTCCATCAATCACCTCAGGCTGAGAAACGGGTTTGTCTTCCTTTCCTTCTCGAGGGTGGTGATCCCACCGTGTCCCGGATAGACGCGGTAGTCCCCGGGGAGGGCGCGGATTCGCTGAAGCGACCTGTGCATCTCCTTTATCGACCCGCCGGGAAGGTCGGTCCTCCCGATCGATCCGGCGAACAGGAGGTCGCCCGAGAAGAGAACCCCGTTTCCAATAAGGGCTATACTTCCTGGAGAGTGACCAGGAACATGAAGGACTCTAAGGATCCCTGCGATCTTCTCTCCCTCCTTAAGGTAACGATCAAACGGCGGGTGGTCTGGGTAGAACCGATCGACGAACTGAAGGTCCTTTTGGTGGATGAGAACCTGTGCCCCCTTTGTTTGAAGCGCCCAGTCTCCGCCGATGTGGTCGAAGTGACCGTGAGTGTTCACCACTAGGTCAATCTTTCGTTTCCCAATGAATGAGAAAAGGGACTCGGAGGGTTCGGCTGGATCGATGAGTACGGTGACTCCGTTCACGCTTACCAGGTAACAATTAGTAGCAAGCTGTCCCAGACGGATCGATTCGACCCGCATAATCCCCCTCCCTCAAGCACGCGCTACTGTCAGGACATAGACCGCCTCGTACCCACCGTCTTTCAGGGTGCGAGCGCACTCCTCCACTGTCGAGCCGGTGGTGTAAATATCGTCCACAAGAAGGACCCTTCCTTTCCCAGATCTTATCAGGCGAAAGGCGCCGCGCAAGTTCTCCCGGCGTTCAGGCGCGGGGAGAGCGGCCTGTGGCGGTGTCTTACGCACCTTCAACAGTAGCCGACGAGCCGGGATTCCAATCCTCCTTCCGATTCCCTGCGCAAGCAGGTGTGCTTGGTTGAACCCGCGCTTCCGCCGGTCGGACCGGCTCATCGGGACGTAAGTGACGACGTCGATCGTTCCGAACGGCTCCTCGTCGGTTAGGTACGCGGCCAAGCGTGCACAGAGCAGACGCGCGACCGCCCGTTCGCCATCGAACTTGAGGGCACGGACGAGATCCCCCCATGCTCCTTTGTACGAGCCGAGTGATCGGGCAAGATCGAATCCCCAGGCCCGCGTCCCACATGAGTGGCAAAGGTCGAGGCGAATGTCGTTAAGAGCCTCCTGACAACGGCGACAGCGCATACCTTCAAGCGAAGGGAGCTCCGCTGCACACTGCTCACACAGGACCTTCACTCCCGTGGTTGCTGACCCACACAGAAGGCAGCGGGGCGGGAATAAAGAGGCCAGGAGGCCTCCCACCAAAAAGCGACCAAACCCGGTTTCAGAGGAGTTTAGCCACCCGTAGGAGTTGCTCTGTGTAGCCCCACTCATTGTCATAGAAGGCCATTACCTTAAGGAGGCGCCGATCGACCACACGGGTTGAGGAAAGGTCGATAACGCTTGCCCGCGAATCGCCGATGATGTCACTCGATACAAGTGGATCGCTGCTCACCCCGAGAATCCCGGAGAGTTCACCTTCCGCATAACGGCGGAAGGCATCGTTTACCTCATCCACAGTGATCTCACGTTTCACTTCGACCGTGAAGTCACTCACCGAACCCGTGGGAACTGGGACGCGCAACGCGATGCCGTCCATCTTTCCAGCAAGAGAGGGGATGACCTTGGTGGTAGCACTGGCAGCCCCGGTTGTGGTGGGGACGATGTTCACTGCCGCGGCACGACCGCGAGTGAGTTTGCTCGAAGCTGAGTCGACGGTCTTCTGGCCGCCCGTGTAAGCGTGCACGGTCGTCAAGAAAGCATGTACGATCCCAAACTCCTCTTCGAGCACGTGCGCGACAGGAGCCAGTGAATTCGTTGTGCAGGAGGCGGCGGAGACGACCTTGTGTACCTTCGGGTCGTAGACTCCTTCATTTACCCCATAAACGATCTGCGGGATTCTATCCGCTCCGTCCCCCTTGGGCGGTGCGGAGAGGAGGACCTGCTTCGCCCCTGCGGAAAGATGACGGGACGCGCCCTTCTTGCCGTCGTAAGCGAGGAAGATCCCCGTCGTTTCGACCACCAGGTCAACGTTCATCTCCTTCCACGGAAGCTTGTCCGGTTCGCGTTCAGCAAAAAGCGGGATGAACACGCCATCGACTTCGATTCCCTTCTCCTTCGGGGTCACGTCCTTCGAGTAACGGCCGTAGACCGAGTCGTACTTTAGGAAATAGGCCGACACCTCTGGCTCAAGCCGAGTGCGGTTCAGTGCTACGATTTCTATGTCTTCGTTGCCGAAAGCGAGGCGAAAGAACGTCCGACCGATCCGCCCAAACCCGTTGATTGCGATCCTCTTCACCGTGCAACCTCCTTCTTTTCGTATTCCTTTACCATCTCCACAAAGTAGCGATGGATCCGTGTATCGCTGGTCAGCTCGGGGTGGAAGCTTGTCACAAGCACATTCCTTTGACGGGCCATCACCACCGCGCCTTCATGCT
>DQCH01000123.1 GCA_003545155.1 Candidatus Acetothermia bacterium | reverse complement strand
GCAGATCGATTGTCAAAAGCAAGGCTGCCAGTGCGTCGATCCGCGGTCCGATTCCGTCAACCGGCCCAAGGGCGACCTTTAGTTCATCCTCTCCATGCAGGGTGACCGAGGAGGGATCGGAGAAATCGATAAGGTGGAAGGGGCCTTCGCTCAACCCCTTCCGGTAGATGCACTCGAGCGCCACTACCGCCCTCTCGTCCACTAGTCGCGCACCAGGAGCGTCTCCGGTGAGATTCACGCCTCTTGCTAAAAGGGTTGTGGGAGCCTCGTCACTTGTCTGTTTAACGATTACTCCGCCCTCTCCGATGATCAGCAGGCTGTCTCCTTTTGCGGGGTCAGACACCACCGCGATTGGCGTGCGTTCTTGGATGACAATCTCTAGCCTATGCGGATAGACCCGCTGGATAGAAACCGCCTTCACCCATGGGAGTCCCAAAAGCGCTTTTGAGGCACGAGAGACCGGTGTCCGCAGGAGGCTACCCCCCATGCGGAACCCGGCTAAATACGTGATCTCCTCCGTTGAGATGTGGCAGTTTCCCCTCACCACAATCTCCCGAAGATCAAAGAGACGCAACCAAGGTGTACACAGGGTGATGATAGCAGCAGCGATAAGAATCCCCCCTATAACAGCAACCCGGTAAATAGCTCTTCTTTTAGGTTCCCCCTCTCTCACCCGTCAATGACCTCAATCTCCAGTTCGAGCAGAATGCGAAAGCTTTTATACACCTTTTGGCGTACAATGTCAATTAATTTGCGGATCTCAGCGCATCGCGCCCCGCCAAGGTTGACGATGAAATTGGCATGTTTTTCAGATACCTTGGCCATTCCAACGCTAAGCCCCTTCAGACCGGCCTTGTCGATCATTCTCCCGGCAGAGAGGCCGCGAGGGTTCTTGAACACACAGCCGGCGCTTAAAGCAGAGAGCGGCTGACTCGCACGACGGTGTGTGAGGATCTCGCCCCGATCGTACGGTCTGCCGTCCAAGCGCAATCGTGCCCACAGGACAGGCAGCCGCTGTTCAAGGATTCTACTTTGCCGATAGGAGAAACCACAGTCCTTGGCTTTCAGGACCATAACCTCTCCATGCGGATTGAGAACAGCGACTTCTTCAATGGTATCGCCAATTGTACGTTGAGGGATGCCCGTGTTCATTGCGATGGCTCCCCCAAGTGAGCCAGGGATCCCCGCGAGAAAGTTGAGCGAGCGTATTCCCGCGCGGTTAACAGTGTTAAGGAGTGCGGGAAGAGGCTCGCCCGCAAACACCTGTACACTCCCCTCCGCAAGGGTGATCCCTCGTAGCTGTTCCGTCGAGATTATCAACCCCGGATAGCCGCAATCGGAGAAGAGGAGGTTGGAACCGGCTCCCAACAGGAGGTAGGGGTAGCCATAACGGCGACAGCAGCGGATCGTCTCTACGAGGGCATGAGGTCTCTCTGGGGAGAAGAAGAAGGCCGCTTTTCCACCGACACCGATCGTGGTGTGACATACAAGGGGTTCCTCAAAGCGGAGATTGCCTCGCAACGCACAAAGCTCCTTGGTAAAGGCCGATTGGTCTATTCTGGGCAGAAACGTCCCTTTTTCAGGAAGCAAGATAGCTCCTCGGTCACTGTCCAGATATCTCCAGCGCCAAAGCTGATGATGAAGTCTTCTGGCTTGACATATCCTTTAAGGAAGGAGACAACCTCCTCTTTACTCCGGATGAAACGAAGTTCCGCATCTGTGGAGTGTCCGATTGCCTTAACTATCTCTCGCGAGGAGACCCCAGGAATTGGCTTCTCCGAGGCCGGGTAGATCGATGTTACGATTACTGTGTCAGCCTGGCGGAACGCGTCCCCGAACTCGGCTCCGATCGCCTGTGTGCGGCTGTAGCGATGCGGCTGGAAGATGGCCACGATTCGCCTTCCATCCCACCCGTCGCGGATCGCCTGCAAGGTCGCCTCGATCTCCTCGGGGAGGTGGGCATAGTCATCGACCACAGTTACCCCGTTTTCCTCCAGCAGTTGAAATCTCCGGCGCGGGAGCTGGAAGCCGCTAAGAGCGGCAGCGGCATCAGTAAGCGAAACGCCGGCGAGAGATGAAGCTCCAATGGCACACAGGGCATTGCGCACGTTGTGATCCCCAGGGGCTGGAAGGAAGACCGGGCAGATCGGCTTCCCACGGTCAACGAGATTAAAGTGGGTGTGGAAGTGATGGTGTATGACTCCGGTAGCACGAAGCTTAGCTCCTCGATATAGCCCTACAGTGAGGGCGTCTTGCAGTTGCCCTGCTAGGTCGCGTACGTTTGCATCGTCGATCGCCAGGACGGCCTTCTCTGACTGGCGAATATACTGTGCGAAGCCCTCTTTGATAGCTGCAAGGGTATGGTAGGTGTTCAGATGATCGCGGCCGATGTTGTTGAGGATACCAACCGTTGGATGGAGGGCGAGGAATAGCCCATCGCTCTCGTCCACCTCGGTGATGAAGAACTCCCCACGGCCGAGGTGAGAATTTCCCCCTAACCCAGGGCAGTGCGCACCGACGAGGTAGCTCGGATCCTTATCCACTTTGCTTAAGATGGTGGCGAGCATGGCAGTGGTGGTCGTCTTTCCGTGGGTACCAGCAACACCGATGCTGCGATATCTACGAAGCAGGGATGCCAGGGCGTGCAGGCGGCGCACTACTGGAACGTCGCGCTCTCGTGCTACCTTGATCTCTGCGTTCTCCTCCCCGATCGCTGAGGAGACGATCACGCCGTCGACTTTTGTATCGAGAAGATTGGGGTCATGGCCGAGGTGGATACGCGCTCCTGCTCGCCTTAATTGTAGGATCTCATCATTTTCTCGTAGGTCCGAGCCGGAGACCTTTGCCCCCCCGGCAAGCATCACTGCAGCAAGTCCGCTCATTCCTGCCCCGCCGATACCCACGAAGTGATATCGCTTCCCCGCACTGATCACGTTCGCGCCTCCCTCGCCAAAGTAGTGATTTCGCTTAGTATCGATGCCGTCGCTCGCTGTTGGCCAAGGCGCAGGGAATTCTTCGCCAGTCTAGTGAGACGCTCTTGGTTGTCTAACATCTGCTCGATGAGCTTTGCTAAGCCCTGCTCCAAGATTTCCTTCTCCTTGGCAAGGGTGCAAGCCTCTTCTTCCTCGAGGACACGCGCGTTCTTCCACTGATGTCCGTTGGCTGCACCTCCCCACGGAATCAACAATGCTGGCTTCCCGCATGAGGTAATCTCGGCAAGTGTGGTCGCACCGGCGCGGGAGACGATCAGGTCAGCTAGGGCAAATGCTTCTCCCATCCGGTCGATGTAACGGCGCACGACCACGTTCTCCACACCTGCCTGAAGAAGCTCATTCCTGATCGCTTGCTCTTCGCCAGTGTTTCCCGTGACGAGGAGGACTTGAATCCCCCTGTTTTGGGCGATGAGGGCTTTAGCACGCAAAACGGCGGTGGTCAGCGCGGTCGAGCCATACGAGCCACCGAAGACGAGGACTGTACGACGCTGCGAGTTAAGATCAAACTTGTGATAGAGTGCCTCGCTCCTCTTGGCAAGGAGGAATTCCTTGCGGATGGGGTTTCCGGTTACCACCGTTTGCCTTGCCCATGTAAAGATTCGTGTGGTCTGAGGATAGGAAACGAGCACCTTGTCAACAAACGGGGAGAGGAGGCGGTTTGTCAGTCCGGCGACGGCATTCTGCTCGTGGATAACAGTCCGCATAGGAAATACCTTTTTCAGCAGGGATCCAAGCAGGACCGCCGGGAAGGAGGCGTACCCTCCCATTCCGATGATGACCTGTGGGCGGAAATCAAGGAGAATGGCGAGGCTTTCCAGTAGGGCAACGACTAGTACAAGAAGGGCATATAAGTTCTGTAAAGGACGGCCACGCTGAAGGCCGTGTGCATGAATCGAGTAGAAGTGAATCTGAGGATAGGATGGGAGAATTCGTGCTTCGATTCCCCTGCGGGTACCGATGTAGGCGAGCTTTACTTTGCTCTTGCGGCGCGAAAGTTCCTCCATCACGGCCAGCGCGGGGTAGAAGTGTCCCCCTGTTCCTCCGCCTGCTATTAGGATTCGCATCCTCATCCTCCCTGCTTTGAGACGTTGAGTAACACCCCGACCATGGCCAGAGTAACGAGTAGCGAGGAGCCGCCGTTACTGATAAATGGGAGTGTGAGCCCGGTGACAGGGAGGACCCCCAATGCGACCCCAAGGTTGAGGATGATCTGAAAGGAGATAGTGAACCCGATTCCCAATGCCAGGAGAGTTCCTAGCCGATCACAAGCCCGTCTGGCGATCCCAAAGGCGAGCCAGACGAAGGTGGAGAATAAACCGATCAGCACCAGCGTCCCGATTAGGCCTAACTCCTCCGCTGTGATTGAGAAGATGAAATCGTTGTACGATTGGGGGAGATAAAACAGCTTTGCCCGCGACGCTCCCAGGCCCCGACCGACGATCCCTCCGGACCCGATGGCTACCAGTGACTGAATCGTCTGATATCCGGAGGAGGTACTATACATGTGCGGATTGAGAAAGGAGATAATTCGGCTCAGGCGATAGGGAGCAAGCCGTACCGCAAGGTAGATAAAGGGAAGGCTCCCCACAGTAAGCCAGATCAAGTGAGAAACTCGCGCCCCGCCGAGGAAGAGCATCACCGCGGTCACCGCTCCGAAGAGGAGCATCATTCCAAAGTCGGGCTGGTTCATCACTACTCCAGCGATGACGAGGAGGACAATAACAAATGGAAGGACTCCCTCTACAAAAGATGTGATTCGCTCTCCTTTACGTTCGATAGTTGCTGCGAGGTAGACGATCAGCGAGAACTTGAGTAGCTCAGTTGGCTGTAGCGCGAGCGGCCCCAGGTGAAGCCAGCGGCCGTCGCCCACACCCGGAAGAGGAAGGACGGTTATTGCCGTCAGCAAGAACGATCCAACAAGGAGGATATCATCTAAATGTTCTAAACGGTGGTAGTCGAAACGAGTGAAGAGGGCGAGGAGGCCGATTCCGATCACCGCTGCTATAAGCTGTTTTAAAAAGAGATAGGAATCACTGTGGAAGTGTCTTAGGGAGAAGGGAGCGCTCGCACTATAAACCATGACTAGGCCATATAAGAGGAGGAGAGAAGTAACCAACACAATTCCCTTGTCAGTTCGTCCTTCCACTCTCGCCTCCTGAAGAAGCACTATTCGCTAGGGGTTGACATGCAGCTGACCTCGCCTCCCCTGCGCTTCCAGATGAATACCGCAGTTGTCCTATTGGTAGAAGGAACGCTGTCGGGATAGGGGGGAAAGTCCGCGACTGCAGGACGGGACACCTGTCCTGGAGGGAGGGGACTTAGCGTTCTTGTTGTGGGGGTGAGAAGGAGGGATGTGCGCGTACGAGGCGAGAGAAGGCTTCGCCCCGCCTTAGGTAGTCCTGGTACTGATCGTAGCTGGAGCAGGCCGGTGAGAAGAGGAGAACATCTCCGGATTGGGCTACGGCAAGTGCAGCCTCGAAGGCACTTTGAAGATCAAGAAAGACCGCCACCCGTGTGTAACCGGCGGCCTTTAGAGTCTCTTGCAGGAAAGCAGCGGCTTCACCGTAGAGGATCGTCTTGCGTGCGGCACAAGCGGCAATTGCTTGACCAAGTTGAACGTATCCAGCTTGTTTGTGTCTTCCTCCGAGGATGAGGACGAGCGGCTCGTTAAAGCTTCTAAGTGCAGCCAACGTAGAGGCGGCGTTGGTCGATTTGGAGTCATTCACTATCCGCACCCCGTTAATTTCCCCTTCCCTACAGAGACGGAAGGGAAGAAAGAGGGCTTTCTGGAGGTCTTCGAGGCGGGTATGAGAAGGATCGAAGTTTGCAACAAGAGCGGAGCAGGCAGCGATTGCTGCCTGCAGGTTGGCTCGATGATGCGGGGGAAGATCCACGATAAACGGGAGTGAGGAAAGATCCAGCCGGTCGAAGAGGACCCGTCGTGCCTGAATCTTGGGGAAGGTTTCGGCAAGATCGCTTGGAAGGATGGCGGTATCCTCATATGTCTGGTGTAGAAAGAGGCGCCCCTTGGCGGTCGTGTAGGCCACCATTGTCTTGTGGCGGTCTAGGTGATCGGGGGTGAGGTTCAATAGGACTGCCACCTGAGGGTGAAAAACCCTCGACTGTTCGAGTTGGAAGCTTGAGACCTCAAGGATGATCGCGTTGCAGGCGGTCGCACGATCGACAACTGAGATGAATGGGATCCCGATGTTCCCAGCGGCGACCGTTTTGATACCGTTTTGGAGCAAGAGGGCCTCGATAAGTTTCACCGTAGTGCTTTTCCCGTTCGTACCTGTAACAGCGATAATCGGCACCATCGGGCTAACCTGATAGGCAAGGTCAAGTTCCGATAGGATGGGAATCCCCCGCTCTTTGGCCTTGGCGAGGAGTGGAAGAGTGGGGTTGACACCCGGACTGAGCACGATTAACTCGGCGTCAGCAAGTCCCGCCTCGGTGTGCCTGCCCTCTTCGTAGGGGATTCCTCGCCTTGCGAGGAAGGCGCGATCGGAGTCGGAGAGCACGGCCGAATCACTGACAAAGGTCCTCACCCCCCGGGAGAGAAAAAACTCCGTTGTTGCGTGGCCGGTGCGGCCGAACCCAACAACTGTGATACGGGAGACCTCCCGATTAGCGATCCTCACGAAGGGCCTTCTCAATCTGCTCTTCGAGGAGGAGCCCCGGGGAGAACCCCTTAAGCTGTAGCGCGGCGGCCGCGACGTCGTACAGGGCTTGACGAGGGACTTTTCCTACGATCTCACTCTCCAGAATCATCACCCCACGACGCTCCGCCTCGCGCTTTACAAATTCGAAGACCTTAAGGATCGAGGTCTTCTTGAAGTTGGTTAGGTTCATCGACACCTGAACAATCCCCCGTTCTTTTAAGTGTAAGCCAAGGGCCTTGACGTAGCGCAACCCACCACTTGAGAAGCGGACCGCAGCGGCGATCTCCTTTGCCACCTTGAGTTCAGAGGTTTTGAGATTGATGTTGTAGGCGACCAGAAACTCGCGTGCTCCTACCGCGACGGCACCAGCGGTCGGGTGCAGCCGCGGCTCGCCGAAGTCCGGCTGCCACTGTGGATCGGCGATCTTCTCGGCGAAACCCTCGAATTCCCCTTTCCGGATCGCGGCTAGGTTTCGTCGCTGCTGGCTCGTTGCCGACTCCTCATACAGATAGACCGGAACCTTAAGTTCTTTTGCGATCCTTTCTCCTACTTTTCGAGATAGCGAGACGCAGTCTGACATCGTGACGCCACACACCGGGATGAATGGGATGACGTCAACCGCTCCCATGCGCGGATGCGCTCCTCGGTGCTTCCGCAGATCGATTCGTTCCACCGCTTTTCTCGCGAGGTTAATGACCCCATTGGCAAGCCCTTCCGGCTCCCCAATGAGAGTGATCACTGAGCGGTTGTGGTCGGCATCCATGCTGAGGTCGATCACCCGCCGTCCCTCGCCCTCTGCAGCGCCGGCGATCTCCTCTATGACCTCGCGGCGTTGTCCCTCGCTGATGTTAGGAACGCACTCAACGAGTCTGTTCCACATCAGCACTCCCCG